>JBLMVT010000001.1:0-4441 GCA_050256835.1 Betaproteobacteria bacterium
GCTGGGCCAGCGCGAGTGCTCGCTCGTAGTTCGCCAGCGCCTCGCCCAGGCGACCCTCGACGACGTCGACATTGCCCAGCCCGTTGCTCGCCAGACATTGCAGCTGCAGGTCGCCCAGTTCGCACGCCATCCGCCGCGCTGCGACGTGATGCGCACGGGCCTGGTGCATCCTGCCAGCGCTCTCGTGCAGTGACCCTAGCCGGCACGTCACCAGCGCCTCGCGGCATCGATCCCCTGCCATGCGGGCGCCTGCCAGCGCCGTGTCGTACAGCGCGCGAGCAGGTTCGAAGCGTCCGCAGGCCACCAACGCATCGGCCAGCACCGATTGCGCACGCGCCGCTGCCCGGTTGTCGAGCCCTGGCACGGCACACACCGATTCGGCCAATTCGACGCCGGCTCCAAACGGCCCGCGCAAGTGCAGTGCGGCCCAGGTGCCCTCCAGCGCCTCGCTGGCCAGGTCACCGGCGCCTAGCGCCACCGCCCGCCGGCATGCAGCCACGAGGTTGTCGAGGTCGGCACAGCGTCCCGCGGCAGCACGACTCGGCCCCAGGGCGGCGAACCAGGCCATGTGCCGGCGCTCGGCCGACGCGCGCGCCTGCAATCCGCTGCCGGCATAGCGGCCTTCGGTCTCCAGGTGTTCGGCCGCGTAGGCCTGAACGCTGACGAGCAAATCGAAGCGGCCTTCACCGCACGTGCGCACGAACGACTTGTCGACCAGGGACTGCACGAGGTCCACCCTCCAGGGTGCGCCGTCATGGTCCGACATGTCGAGTACCGCCTCGGCGGCCTCGAGCGTGAAGCCCCCCTCGAACACCGACATCTGTGCCAACGCGGCCTTCTCGGGCAGCGTGAGCAGGTCCCACGACCAGTCGAAGGCGGCGCGCAGGGTCGATTGGCGATCGAGCCGGCCGCCCTTGGACGCGAGCAGCTTGAACCGCTCGCTCATGCGCGCCAGCAGCATGCACGGCGACATCACCCGCACTCGTGCTGCGGCCAGTTCGATGGCCAGCGGCAGGCCGTCGAGCAGCGCGACCAACGGTGCGATGGCAGCTCGGTCCTCGGCGCTCGGCTCGAAGTCCGGCTGCGCCACCTGCGCCCGCTGCTCGAACAGCGTCGCGCTCTCGGCCGGCCCCAATGGGGGTAGCGCCAGGATTTCTTCGCCCGGGAATCCCAGCACCTCGCGCGTCGTGACGATGAAGCGGGCGTGTTCGGCGCGGGCCATCCAGTGGCCCAGGGTCTGGGGGGCCTGACGTGCCACCTGCTCGAAGTTGTCGAGAATCATGAGACAAGCACCGCGCCCGGCGATGGCGTTGCCGATCTGCACCACGGGATCGTCGCTGCCCAGCGGAACGTCCAGCGCCTGCGCCACCGCGCTTGCGATGCCATCGGTGCTACGCGCGCTCGCTAGATCACAGAACCAGACGCCGCCGGGGAATTCGCCGAGCCAGCTTCGGCCGTAGTGCACCACCAGGCGGGTCTTGCCGCTGCCGCCGATACCGAGCACAGACACCAGCCGCGCGCCGGATTGGATGCGCCGGGACAACTCGGCCAGCGCGTCGGCGCGGCCGACGAAGGCATCACCTTCGGCAGGCAGGCTGTGCCGGATCTCGCGCACCGGCGACCAGAGATCGCCGCGACGCACGACCCGATAGGCCTTGTCTCCGTCGGGTGGCGGCGAGAAGGGCGTGCCGTCACCTCCGATCTCGAACAGCTCGATCGGATCGTCCAGGCCCTTGAGGCGCCAGTGTCCATGCGACCGCAGCTGGAGCCCATGCGCGCCCAGCGATTGCCGGGCGTCGGCCGACAGGAGGATCTGGCCGCCCATGGCGACCGACATCACTCGCGCTGCGGTGGCCTTGGCCAGACCCTCGACCTCGATCGGCTTGGCACCGAGCGCCACGTCGGAAGCGCTGTTCTCGCGCAAGGTGACCGGGCCGACGTGCAGCCCGGTGCGCGCCTTTAGTGGTACGGCGAGCTGCGCCAATGCTTGCTGGTAAGCGAGCGCGTAACCCGCCGCGTCCGAAGCGGTGTCGAACATCAGCAGCATGCCATCGGTCTTGTCGATCTCGCGCCCGTGCCAGACGGGCAGCAGGTCGCGTGCAGCACGGTCGTGCGCGGCCCACAGCCCGGCCATCGTCGCGTCGCCGACGCGCAGCGACAGCTGGGTGCTGTCGACAACATCGGTCAGGAGCAAGGCGCGCAGGTGGCTCATTGAGAACGCGGGGCACGCTGACGATCAGGGGAGTACACAGTCTCAATGAACACTAGTCCACTGCGTCAATGAATTGGCACCGGTCGAATCCGCCGCGATGGATCGTCGTACTTCCACTTGATCGGCTTGGGATCCTTGTTGTGCTCGCGGATGTAGCGCATCAGCTTTCTGCCCAGGTCCTTCACCGAAGTGAAGATGCCGCGACTGATCACGTCTCGCTGTATGCGAGAGAACCAGTTCTCGACCTGGTTCAGCCACGAGGAGTACGTCGGCGTGAAGTGCATCTGCACGTTGCGATGCTGTGCAAGGAAGTCCTCGACTCGTTTGGTCTTGTGGCTGCTGACGTTGTCACAGATGACGTGGATCTCGCGCCGCTCGGGTTGACTGGCCACGACATCGGTGAGGAAGGCCACGAACTGCTCGCTGGTGTGGCGTGGTGCGGTCTTGCCCAACACCTCTCCGGTGGCCGTGTTCAACGCCGCGAACAAGCTCAGCGTGCCGTTGCGCTTGTATTCGAAGCCGTGGCTCTCGGCACGCCCGGGCGACAGCGGCAGCATCCGGTCCTTGCGATCCAGCGCCTGGATGGCGGTCTTCTCATCGACGCAGAACACAGCGGCGTGAGCCGGCGGATTGAGGTACAGCGCGATCACATCGGCAGCCTTCGTCTCGAAGTCCGGATCGTTCGAAACCATGTGCCGCTCCAGCCGTTGCGGGCGAACGTTGTGCTTGCGCCAGATGCGCTGCACGGCCGACACCGAAACGTCGCCGAGTTCGGCCGCGAGCTTGTAGCTGCTCCAGTGGGTCGAGCCATCGGCCGGTTTGCGCTTGAGCGTGTAGCTCAGCACTTGCGCCTCCAACTTCGCAGGCGGTCGCTTTGGTTCGCGCCCCGGATGCCGTGCGTACATACCCGCCAGCCGCTCGCTGGCGAAGCGACTCGACCACCGAGAAATGAAACGCGAATCGCACTGCAGCCTTTGCATGATCGTGTCGCGCGACTCGCCGTCTTCGAGCATCAGGATGAGCTTGGCTCGCCGCGCGTCGGCCGCCCGCACCGTTCGGCTACGCGCGGCTGCCAGCAGTTGCTCTCTCTCCGTGTCGCTCAGACTCATCTTTGCCATGCACCGCATCTGAACACAGATGGGGTGCCTTTTCAATGACGCATTGGACTAGGGGATCGGAACTAACCCCCGTTCGCTGGGACTCGCGCGTCGTGGCCCTGTCCCTCCGGCGGACCACCTGAGCCATGAGGCTCCCGGCTCGCCATGCCGGCGATGCCGCAACCGCGAACATGATGGCCGATATGCCCGAACCATTCCTGATCACTGCGAGCAGCCGGCCGCTGTCCCTGCAAGCAACAGCCCGCAGGCCGCCAGCGTCCACACGATGACCGCCCCCGAGGGCAGGTCGAACAGCGCGGATAGCACCAGCCCGACAACGTAACCCGCCGCGCCTAGCGCATAGGCGATCGCCAGGCGCCACCGGCCGGCCCAGCGCCGCGTCGCCAGCGCCGGCACGATCAGGCTCGAGAACACGAGATACACACCGACGAGCTGCACCGACGCCGTGACCGCGAGCGCGAACGCGCCGTAAAAGCCGAAGCGCCCGAGTCTGCGCAGTGCCCCGCTTGCCATGGCGGCGAGCAGCAGCGCCGATAGCACCGCCAGTGCGGCCAGCTGCGCGTGCGTGACCCACAACACCTGGCCGACGAGCAGGTCCTTCAGATGCTCACCGCCGTGGGGGTTGTCAGCGAGCAGCACGATGCCGCCGCACGCTGCGAGCACGAATAGCACGCCAATCAGTGCCTCCTGCTGCGCCGCGGCACGGCGCTCGGTCCAGGTCAGCAGCGCGGCGCCGAGCAGCGCCGCGCTCACCGCAGCGAGTTGCACGCCGAGGCCACCCTCGCCCAGCCCGGCCGCGTCGGCGGCGATCACGCCCAGCCCGGCGATCTGCGCGATCGCCAGGTCGATGAAGACGATGCCGCGCTCGAGCACTTGCATGCCCAGTGGCACGTGCGTCGCAAGCACGAGCAGTCCAGCGGCGAGCGCGGGCGCGAGGATGCTCCAGTCGACGGCACCCCACCTCACGGCTGGCCCTTCGCCGCGAGCAGCCGCGCCAGCGTGTCGTCGTACAGCCCGAACAGGTCCTTCGCGCCCGGCGTGCCGCCCACCGTGAACGGCAGCTTCACGGCCGGGACGCCGGCGTTCTTGCTCAACCAGTCCGAGGGCCTCG
>JBLMVT010000002.1:0-13292 GCA_050256835.1 Betaproteobacteria bacterium
GGCAGGTGCGTGAGGTCGATCGCCACCGGGTCCTGGTCGACGAGGCCGGGTGCGTCGCCGAAGCGCTCGGCCAGTGCCGCGGCGATCGCCTCGAGGTCGGTGGTCGCCAGCACCACGGCCAGCAACGTCAGCGAGGCGCTCTTCAGGTCGAAGACAGCAGACGCGTTCGCTTGCGGGACGACAGCCATGGACAGCGGGACTTCGAAAGGCCGCCAGTGTAGCGGCCTGCTGCGCGCGATCCGTGGCACGGCGATTGCTTGAGAAGTCTGCAGGGGCCATCCCCAAGGATCAACACCATGAACGCCATCCTCGACCGAAGCTACGAGATCCGCTTCGAATCGCTGTACCAGACCGGCAAGGCGCTGGCCTTTCCGTGCGATGCCGCGGGCCATGTCGAACTGGACGCGCTGAGCGACCGTGCACGCACGAACTACCTCTACGCGCGCGCCGTCGTCGGCCGCGAGTACGCGACGCCGGCGGTGGTCCCGCGCGAACTGCACTGACCCGAGGCGCGGGACTAAACTCCACGGCCCTGTGCCGCCAACGGAGGTCCCATGTCCGACCACGTCTACAAGCTGCTCGAGCTGACCGGCTCGTCGAAGACGGGCATTGAGGACGCCGTGCAGATTGCGATCGCCAAGGCACACCAGACGGTGCGCAACATGCAGTGGTTCGAGGTCACCGAGACGCGCGGCCATGTCGTCGACGGCCGCGTCGCGCACTGGCAGGTGACGATCAAGGTCGGCTTCACGCTGGAATGAACGACGCGGCCTGCGGCCGCCGCTGGGCACTGTTCGACACCGCGCTCGGCCGCTGCGGCATCGCCTGGAGCGAGCGCGGCATCGTCGCCGTGCAACTGCCCGAGGCCGACGACGCGGCGACGCGGCGCGGCCTGCTGCACCGCCTGTCCGGCGCGATCGAGGCCGAGCCCGCGGGCGACGCGCGCCGCGCGGTGCAGGCCATCCGCGCGCTGCTCGAAGGCGCACGCGCCGACCTGCGCGACCTCGTGCTCGACGAAGACGGCATCGACGACTTCCAGCGCCGCGTCTATGCGGCAACGCGCGCCATCGCGCCCGGCGAAACGCAGACCTACGGCGAGCTGGCGCGGCGCATCGGCGAACCCGACGCCGCGCGTGCGGTCGGGCGGGCGCTCGGCCGCAACCCTTACACGCTGATCGTTCCGTGCCACCGCGTGCTCGCCGCGCACGGCGCCACCGGCGGCTTCTCGGCGCACGGCGGCGTGGCCACCAAGCTGCGCCTGCTGGCGATCGAGGGCGCGCGCCCGCCGCAGGGTGCCACGCTGGCGCTCGACTTCTGATTCTTTCGTTGCATCCGGCGTGCGGTGCGCTCGGCGTGGCCGGTGGCCCGGGCGTGCGTTCTCCGGTCCACGCTCCTACCCAACGACCACAGCGGCGTGCCACGTTCGGCCGTGCCAACAGCGGAAGTTGCAGGGTGGTGTTGCGCCTGCGGCCGCAGGCCCCATTCGCAGTCGCCTGATCGGCGGCGGGGCACGCCGGCGTTGAAGGCACGGCCCGTGCGTGCCGAGGCGCTCGCCCGCGAGCGTGGGCCGGAGGCGCAGGTGCGGCCACTACCCTGCCGCAGGGGCGGTGGCATGCGCAGGGCCGGTGTGAATCTGGGAGGAGCGCGGTCGAAGCGTGTCGATGCGCCTTTCGCTTAAGCTCGCCCTCCCGAGCCCGTCGCTCGCCCGAGGACCGATTCCCATGCTCGACCATTCGCCTGCACGCCGCATCTGGCTCGCCCGCTGCGGGGCCGGCCTCGCCGCCGCATTGCCCGCCTTCGCCGCTGCCGCCGGCAAGGAGGAGGACACCTACGACCAGGACTCGGTGCTGAAGGCCGCCGAGGACTTCTTCGGCCAGACCACCGAAGGGCTGGCCAAGGTCGTCGAGAAGGCGTTCCAGGAGCAGGGCCGGCCGAATGGCTTCATCCGCGGCGAGGAAGCCGCCGGCGCGGTCGGCGTCGGGCTGCGTTACGGCAACGGCGAGCTGGTGCTGAAGAATGGGCACCACACCAAGGTCTACTGGTCGGGGCCGTCGATCGGCTTCGACCTCGGCGGCAACGCCTCCAAGGTGTTCGTGCTCGTGTATCACCTGCCGAACGTGAACGCGATCTACCGGCGCTTCCCCGGCGTCGACGGCAGCCTCTACTACATCGGCGGCGCGGGCATCAACTACCAGCGCCTCGAAGGCGTCACGCTGGCGCCGATCCGCCTCGGCGTGGGCCTGCGCGCCGGCGCGTCGGTCGGCTACGTGCACTACCGGCGCACCAAGTCGCTGAACCCTTTGTGAGAAACGAGGTCACTGCTTCTCCCGCCCTCGCCCACGAACCAGGAGACCCGATGCCGACGACCCTGCGCTGCGCCACGTTCGCCGCCACCCTCGCACTTGCACTCGGCGCCGCGTTGCCGGCGCACGCCGCCGACGCGGGCCACGCCTACGTCAGCAACCAGAACGGCGACGTGATGGTGATCGACCTGGCGACGCTCGCGCCCGCCGGCACCGTCAGCGCCTACGGCAAGGAGCCGCGCGGTATCGGGCTCACCGACGACGGCAAGCTGCTCGTGCTGGCGAACCGCGAGGGTGGGCGCATCGCGGTGATCGACCGCGCCAGCGGCAAGCTGGTGCGCCACATCGCGATCGGCGCCAACCCCGAGTTCGTGCGCGTGCGCGGCCACCTGGCGTTCGTTTCGTACGAGCCGAGCTCGACCGGCAAGGCGCCGCCCAAGCCCGGCGCGAAGCCGCAAGGCGAGGGCAAGGGCGGCCCTCCGGGCAAGGACGACGACGACGAGAAGCACGACCCGGCGCACGTCGCCGTCGTCGACCTCGACGCCGGCAAGGTGCTGCGCTCGATCCAGGGCGGGATGGAGACCGAGGGCATCGAGTTCGCGGCCGACCGCAAGCACCTGATCGTCACCAACGAGGCCGACAACAACATCGCCGTGCTCGACATCGCCACCGGCACGCTGGTCAAGACGATCGACACCAGGCCCTACGGCAACCGGCCGCGCGGCATCAAGATGGCCCCCGACGGCAAGTCCTACGTCGCCACGCTCGAGTTCAGCAACGCCTTCATCGTGATGGACGGCGACTTCAACGTCGTCAAGAAGGTGGCCACCGCCGGGTCGCCCTACGGCGTGTCGTTCGACCGCGCGGGCGATCGCCTGTTCGTCGCCGCCGCCAAGAGCAAGGTGCTGCAGGTGTTCGACACCAAGAACTGGGCGCTGCAGAAGGAGGTGCCGACCGGCAACCGCTGCTGGCACTTCACCTTCACGCCCGACGACAGCAAGATCCTGCTCGCCTGCGGGCGCTCCAACGAGGTGGTGGTGGTCGATGCCAAGACGCTCGAGCCGGTGAAGCACATTCCCGACGGCAACCTGCCGTGGGGCATCGTCACCTGGCCCAAGGCGATGGGCAGCCTCGACCGCCCGGAGTGACATGTTCGGCATCACCGACTATGCCGCCTTCGTCTTCGCCGTCGTCGTGTTCCTGGCGATCCCCGGGCCGGGCAACCTGGCGCTCATCACCTCGACGGGCAAGGGCGGCGTGAAGGGCGGCCTGGCCGCGACGCTGGGCGTCATCGCGGGCGACCAGGTGCTGATGTGGCTCGCGGTGGCCGGCGTGGCCGCGCTGCTGCGGGCCGCGCCGCTGCTGTTCGGCGCCGTGCAGTGGGCCGGCGCGGCCTACCTCGCGTGGCTCGGCGCTCACCTGATCTTCGCCCGGCCGGGCAGCGCGCCGGCGGTGCGCATCGAGCCGCGCCACTACTTCCGGCAGGCGCTGGCGATCACGCTGCTCAACCCGAAGGCGATCGTGTTCTACATGGCGTTCTTCCCGCTGTTCGTCGACCCTCGGCGCCACCCGGGCCTGGCCACTTTCGCCGCGATGGCCGCGACGATCGCCGTGCTGACGTTTCTCTACGGCGCCGTCGTCGTCGCGCTCACGCGCCGCCTGGCCGACCGGCTGCGCGCCAGCCCGCGCATCACGCGCGCGCTCGAACGGCTGGCCGGCGTGACGCTGGTCGGCTTCGGCGTCAAGCTCGCGCTCACGCGGTGAGCGAGCCGGCGCGCTTCGGGCGCGCGATGCTCGAGCACTGGTGGCTCGACCCGCGCATCACCTACCTCAATCACGGCACCGTCGGCGCCACTCCGCGCCGCGTGCTCGCCGCGCAACAGGCGCTGCAGGTCGAGATCGAGCGCCAGCCGGCGCGCTTCCTGGTGCGCGAGCTGACCGCCAGCCTCGACGGTCTCGCGGCGGCTGCACCCGTGCCGCGCCTGCGCGCCGCGGGCGAGCGCATCGCGGCCTGGCTGGGCGCGCGCGGCGAGGACCTCGTGTTCGTCGACAACGCCAGCAGCGGCATCAACGCCGTGCTGCGCTCGCTGCCGCTGGCACCCGGCGACGAGATCCTCGTCACCGACCACGCCTACGGCGCGGTGGCGCGCGCCGCGGCATTCGTCGCGCGCGAGCGCGGTGCGCGCGTCGTCACGGTGGCGCTTCCGTTTCCGCTGACCGACGCCCAGGCCTGCATCGATGCGCTCGAGGCCGACCTCACGCCGCGCACGCGCATCGCCGTGCTCGACCATGTCACCTCCGAGACCGCACTGCTGCTGCCGCTGGCCGAGATGGCCGCGCTGTGTCGCAGTCATGGCGTTCCGGTGCTCGCCGACGGCGCGCACGCGCCCGGCGCGATCGCCCTCGACATCCCCGCGCTCGGCGTCGACTGGTACGCCGCCAACCTGCACAAGTGGGCCTTCGCGCCGCGCGCCTGCGGCGTGCTGTGGGTCGCGCCCGACCGGCCCGAGCGGCGCGCCGGGCTGCATCCGAACGTCATCTCGTGGGGCCTCGACCAGGGCTGGCAGCACGAGTTCGACTGGACCGGCACGCGCGACCCGACGCCGTTCCTGTGCGCGCCCGAAGGCATCGACTTCATCACCGGTTTCCTCGGCGAGGCGGCGATGCGCGCGCACAACCACGGCCTGGCGTGGCAGGCCGCGCACGCGCTCGGCGAGCGCTGGGGCACGCGCTGGAGCACGCCCGAGGGCATGGTCGGCTGCATGGTCACGCTGCCGCTGCCGGCGCGGCTCGGCGGCGACCCCGCCGACGCGCGCCGGCTGCGCGACTGGCTGCTGTTCGAGCGCGCGATCGAGCTGCCCGTCGTCGCGCGCGCCGGGCGGCTGTGGGCGCGCGTCTCGGCGCAGGTCTACAACGAGATGGCCGACATCGAGCGGCTGGCGCAGGCCGTCGAGACCTGGCCTGGGCGCTGAGTCAGGCCAGCTTGCCCAGCGTGCCGGTGGCTTCGGCCAGCAGGTAGTAGAAGGTCACGCGACTCTTGCGGGCGGAGTCCTTCATCTTCTCGGCGGCGGACTTGATGCCGGCGTCGGCCGCCTCGGCGGCGAGCCCGAGCTTCTTCGCCGCGAAGCCCTCGCGCACGGTGGCGAGTTCCTTCGGATCGGACGCGGACACCAGCGCGGAGTCCGCCCGCTGCAGCGCGATGCCGCAGTACTTGACGATGGCGGCCACGGCCTTCTCGTCGACGTTCGACGTGTACTTCCTGATGTCGCTCACATGCTCGGTCATTGGATCGCTCCCGTTAAGGCTCTGCTGCGAGGTCACTCTGGCACGCGCGCCCGTCTGCGGCTTGACCGCGGACAACGGGGCGGCCGGCCGGTCTTGATTTCGCGCAACGCTGGCCGGCGATGCCCGCCTAGGCTTGCGGTTCCCGAGTCGCGGAGCGCGCCATGGACATGTCGTCGATCGAGACCTTCCTGACCACCACGGCGTCCGAGCTGGCCATCAAGGTGCTCGCCGCGATCGCGTTCTGGATCGTCGGCCGCTGGATGATCGGCCGCGTCATCGCGCTGCTGCAGGCGGCGATGAACCGCAACCAGGTCGATCCCACGCTCACCAAGTACCTCGGTTCGGTCGTCAGCATCGCGCTGAACATCGCGCTGGTGCTGGGCATCCTCGGCTACTTCGGCATCCAGACCACCTCGTTCGCAGCCATGCTAGCGGGCGCCGGCGTGGCGATCGGGGCGGCCTGGAGCGGCATGCTCGGCAACTTCGCGGCCGGCGCCTTCATGCTGGTGCTGCGACCGTTCAAGGTCGGCGACTTCGTCGGCATCGGCGGCATCACCGGCACGGTCCACGAACTGGGGCTTTTCGGCACCACCCTCGTCACGCCGGACAACGTGATGACGCTGATCGGCAACGGCAAGGTGTTCAGCGACACGATCCAGAACTTCACGACCTTGCCGGTGCGCCGCGTCGAGCGCGTCGCGCAGCTGGCCGCCGGCGTCGACCACACGGACGCGATCGCGCGGCTCGCGGCCGCGGTGGCGCGGATCCCTAACGTCGCCGCCCAGCCAGCGCCCGAAGTCAGCCTGCTCGACATCAACCTGCTGGGCCCGGTGATCGCCGTTCGACCCTACTGCCACACCGACCGCTACTGGCAGGTCTACTTCGACACGAACGAAGCCATCGTTCGCGTGTGCAAGGAAGCCGGTTGGCCCGCCCCGACGCCGACGAACATCACGACGCTGCTGCAGCCTCCGCACGCGCGGCTGGCGGAGCCCGCACGGGCGGTGGCATAGCTCGCGGGTCGCGGCGCGCCGCGCCGCTGCGCCCCGCCGCCGCCTGGCTGCTCGGCGTTACGCTGACGCTGCATGGGCACTGGCTGAACGTCGACGCCGGGCTGCGCCAGACCGCGGCCGGGCTGCCCGAGGTCGACCGCCTGCGCGTCGGCCGCCTGCCGCTGCCGAGCGCGCTCGCGCTGCCGCTGCTGCGTGTCGTCGCGGCGCGCCACGGCATCGACACCGACGCGCTGCTCGCGGCCGACCCGATCGAGCGCGTGGTGTTCGAACCCGGCCGGCTCGTGGTGAGCTACCGCATCGCGCCCGACGCGTCCAGGCGCCTGCGCGCCGCACTGGTGACGCCGGTCGACCGCGAACGGCTGCGCGTCTACAACGACCGCCTGGCGGCGCTGACGCAGTCGTTCGAGGGCGAGGACGTCTCGCTCGCCCGCCTGCTGCCGCCGCTGTTCGCGCTGGCCGCCGCGCGCAGCGCCGCCGGCGGCCACGCCGTCGAGGAGAACCGCGCCGCGCTGCTGACGCTGGCGCTGTACGCCAACCGCCTGCCGCTCGGGCTGATGGTGCCGGCGGCCTACGACTGGCCGCGCCCGCGCGCGCTGACGGTGAGGCTGAACCAGCGGCCCGACACGCCACTGCACTTCCTCGTCTCGGCCGTCATCGCCGCCGAGGCCGGCACCCCGCTGGCCGACGCCGCCGGCCTGTGGAAGGAACTGTCCGACGCGCGCGGCGGCGGCACCGGCTTCAGCTTCAACGACCTCGCCGCCGACCGCGCCGGCACGCGCTTCGGCGACTTCGCGGTGCGCGCGCCGGCCCGATTGCAGGCGCGCATTGCCGCCGGCACGAGCGAGGCCGACTTCATGCCCGAAGCGGGTGACCTCCCCGAGTTCCTGCCCGAGGCCGAGTTCGTCGCGCGCTACGGCGGCGTCGGCGGCACCGGCTATCGCCGCCTGCTGGCCGAGATCGACGCGCGCGTCGAGGCGCTGCCGGTGTGGCGCTGAGGCGGCGCAACGGCCTCACCGCAGAGACGCAGAGGCGCCGTCCTGCGAATCACTTCGCCTCCGGCGCCCCCTGCCACAGCAGCTCGTAGCCGAGTTCCTGCGAGCCTTCGCACATGGCGCCGAGCGCGGCGAACTTGGCGCGGAAGGTCGCGTCGGCGTGCGAGCGCTCGTGCTCCTCGAACGAGCGCCAGTAGGTGACGATGGCGATGTCGTGGTCGGATCCCTGCGTGCCGCCCAGCGAGCCTTCGTCGGAGGCGAAGCCCGAGAAGCGGAACACCTGCCCGGCGATGAAGCCGCCCTTGTCGCCGCCGTAGGTCTCCTTGACGACGCTGCACATGTCGGCCAGAGCCTCGTCGACGTCGAGCGGGTCGGTGCCCGGCTTGAGCTTGACGGTGTTGAAGAGCATCTTGCAGCCGAAGGGAATGGTGATCGGACCGAACATGGCAGCCTCCTCGCGACGGTGTGGGCAGGTGCAGTTTGCCGCATGAATGCGTGCCCCGGCGCCGCCGCCCCCGGTGTTGCGCTCGGAGGGCTGCGCCGCCGACGAGTCGACACCGCCTTCCTTGTTCACAGCTACATCGCCAACGCGCGCGCGCTGATCGCCGATCTGAAGTCGCTGCTCGAGACCGGCCGCGCGCCGGACGGGCGCACCGGGGTCGAGCCGGTGATGGAGGCGGCGGGGGCTACTGGCGGGTGAAGTAGCGGGCTGGCGGCGCTTCACCCCGTCTCGTCAATCCGGAGGATGCGCGAGCTCTGTCGCCTCGACGACAGTCGGCGTCGTTCGATGTGCCGCATCGGACGCAGACGAACCACCGGAGGCTCCGAATGAACGCGACCCGAAACACCTTCCTCGTGCTGGCCGTCGTCGCCGCGTTCGCGGCGGGCGCCGCGAGCGCGGAGTACGCGGCGGCCAACCGCAAGGAACTCAAGCACGCCGACTTCGCCGGCAACGACGCGATGGAGATCTTCACCGCCGTGCAGGAGACGCTGCCGGGCGAGGAGATCCCGCTGCACACACACCACGGCAGCGAGGCGGGCTACGTGATCCAGGGCGCGATGATCCAGCCGCCCGGCAAGGAGCCGATCGAGCTGAAGACCGGCGGCGACTTCCTGTTCGCGCGCGACGTGCCGCACGCGGGCTTCAAGGTCGTCGGCAGGACCTCGCTGAAGCTCTTCACCGTCCACGTGGTGGACAAGGGCAAGCCGCTGATGGAGATCGTGACGCGTTAGGCGCGTGCGCGGGCGGCATCCGAGAGGATGCTGCCCGGCGGCCGAGCATCAGCGCTTGCGTTCGCGCGCGACCGGCACCTTGACGCCGAACGCGTCGGCCAGGCGCTGTGCGTTGCGCGCGGCGCGGGCGAGCGCCTTCTTCAGGACGCGCGGTTCGGGCGTCAGCGGGGGTTGCGCTGGCTCGCTGCGAGCCGGTGCAGTCTTTGCCATGTCTGGGCGCCTCGTGGATCAATGCCGTTCGGCCGATTATGCGTGGCGACGGGCCGGCTCTCGCCGTGCTCGGAGTTGTCGAACAGGGTCCACTCGTCGGCAAGGGGCAGGTACAGGGCGAAGAAGTTGGCGAGGCTGCGGCCAAACCGCCGCTGCACCACCGGCGCGGGCACGTCGTGCCCGCCGAGGCGGACGCGCAGCTTCACGCGACGCTCGGCGAGCGCCGCACTCCGAAGAGAGAAGTAGTAAATGGCGATGCGCCAGCCGTCTCCCTTCAGGCTGCGCAGGAAGGGCGCGAAGCTGCGGCTCGACAAGGTCGACTCGAAGCCGAAGTCGCGTCGCTCGTCGGCGAGCTGCCGCAGGCGACCGAGCATGATGCGGCCCGCCTCGAACGCGACCGATCGCGTGTCGCGCCCGCTCAGCCCGCGCGCGATGTAGTCGGCGTTGACGAAGGTGTCGATGCCGAGCGTGCCGAGCACCTCCTCGGCGTAGGTCGTCTTGCCGGCGCCGTTCGGGCCGGCGATCACGATGACGCGCGGCGCCGGGGCCACGCTACCTGCCCCACCCGTCCTTCAGCCCCGCGATCCGGTTGAACACCGGCCGACCCTCGGCATGGTCCTTCAGGTCGGCGACGAAGTAGCCGTGGCGCTCGAACTGGAACTTGTCGTCGGCCCGCGCGCCATGCAGCGACGGCTCGACCCAGCCCTGCACGACGCGCCGGCTCGCCGGGTTCAGCGCGGCGAGGAAGTCCCTGCCGCCGGCGTCGGGTTGCGGCTCGGCGAAGAGCCGGTCATACAGGCGCACCTCGGCGGCCAGCGCCTCGTGCGCGCCGACCCAGCTGATCGCGCCCTTGACCTTGACGGCGTCGGCGCCCGGCGTGCCGCTCTTGGTGTCGGGTACGACGCTGGCCAGCACCGCGGTGACGCGGCCCTGGTCGTCCTTCTCGCAGCCGGTGCACTCGACGACGTAGCCGTACTTCAGCCGCACCCGGTTGCCGGGGAAGAGGCGGAAGAAGCCCTTGGGCGGTGCCTCGGCGAAGTCGTCGCGCTCGATCCAGACCTCGTCGCCGAGGCTGAAGCGGCGCAGGCCGAACTCGGGCCGCTGGGGATGCACCGGCGCCTGGCAGGGCTCGAGGTGCTCGGGGTCGCCGCCGAACACCGCCGACCAGTTGGTCAGTCGCAGCAGCAGCGGGTCGAGCACGGCCATCGCGCGCGGCGCCTGCCCTTCCAGGTCGTCGCGCAGCGCGGCGTCGAGCGCCGCGTACTCGACCCAGCCGTGCTCCTTGCTGACGCCGATGCGCTCGCAGAACAGGCGGATGCTCGCCGGCGTGTAGCCGCGCCGGCGCAGCCCGGCGATCGTCGGCATGCGCGGGTCGTCCCAGCCGTCGACGTGGCCGTCGTCGACCAGTGCCTTCAGGCGCCGCTTGCTGGTCACGACGTAGGTCAGGTTGAGCCGCGCGAACTCGTGCTGGTGCGGCCTGGGCCGAGCCAGCAGGCCGAGGTCGCACAGGTGCTCGAGCAGCCAGTCGTAGAACGGGCGCTGGTCCTCGAACTCGAGCGTGCAGATGCTGTGCGTGATGCACTCGAGCGCGTCCTCGATCGGGTGCGCGTAGGTGTACATCGGGTAGATGCACCAGGCGTCGCCTGTGGCGTGGTGCGTCGCGCGCTTGATGCGGTAGAGCGCCGGGTCGCGCAGGTTGATGTTGGGCGACGCCATGTCGATCCTCGCGCGCAGCACCGCCGCCCCGTCGGGCAGGGCGCCGGCGCGCATGGCGCGAAAGCGCTCCAGGTTCTCGGCCGGCGTGCGGTCGCGGTACGGGCTCGCGCTGCCGGGCTTGCCGAAGTCGCCGCGCGCGGCGCGCATCTGCTCGGGCGTCTGCTCGTCGACGTAGGCCAGCCCCGCCTCGATCAGCGCCTCGGCGGCGCGGTACATGAAGTCGAAGTAGTTGCTGGCGTAGTAGAGGTGGTGGCGCGTGTGCTTGGTGTCGGCGGGGTCCGGGCCGTCCCACGAGAAGCCGAGCCACTTCACTGCGTCGACGATCGCGTCGACGTACTCCTGATCCTCCTTCTCGGGATTGGTGTCGTCGAAGCGCAGGTGGCAGACGCCGCCGAAGTCGCGCGCCAGCCCGAAGTTCAGGCAGATGCTCTTGGCGTGGCCGACGTGCAGGTAGCCGTTGGGCTCGGGCGGGAAGCGCGTGCGGATCGGCGCCGGGTCGAGCGGCGCCGCCGCCTGGTGCGCGGCGTCGCCCGGCGACCCCGAGAAGCGCCGGCCGGCGTAGCGGCCCTGCGCGAGGTCGCGTTCGATGATCGTGCGCAGGAAGTTGCCGGCGCCGGGCGCGCTCTTGTGCGGGGTGGTCATCGGGCGACGATTGTAGAAGCGGCTGCATGGCGCCCGCCGCGCGGGGCCGCTGGATTCCCGCTGGGGGCGGAGCGACGCGTCGGCCTACATCGCCCTGAAGCGCTGCGCGTACAGCCGGCTCACGACCAGCTTGTCCGGCCGGCCGCGCAGCGTCAGCGTGACGCGACCCGATTCGTCGCGCGTGGCCGCTTCGACGGCGTCGCAGCGCACCACCGTGCCGCGGTGGATCTGCCAGAAGCGCGTTGCGTCAAGCTGCGGCAGCAGCTCGCGCAGCGCGGTGCGGATCAGGTGCTCGCGCCCGGCCGTGACGACGCGCACGTACTTGTCGGCCGCCTCGAAGTACAGCACCTCGTCGACCGGCACCAGATGGATCGCGTTGCCGGCGCCGGCCTGGATCACGCGCAGCGGCTCCGCGGCCGGCGCCGCGTCGCCGAGCAGGCTGCGCAGCCGCTCGACGGCGTCGGCCAGCGGCGCCGCGACGTCGGCGCGGCGCGCGGCCAGCGCGGCCTGCAGCCGCGTCACCGTGCGAGCCAGTCGCTCGGGCTGCACGGGCTTCTGCACGTAGTCGACCGCCGCGCGCTCGAACGCCTCGAGCGCGTACTGGTCGTAGGCGGTGACGAAGACGAGCAGCGGGAACGGCACGCCCTCGGGCCAGTCCTCGGCCAGCGCCTGCGCGGCCTCCAGCCCGGTCATCCCGGGCATGCGGATGTCGAGGAACAGCAGGTCGGGGCGCAGCGCCAGCGCGCGCCGCACCGCCGAGGCGCCGTCGCCCGCCGGGTCGGCGAAGCGCAGCGCCGGCCACAGCCGCGCCAGCTCGGCGCGCAGGTTGTCGGCGAGCAGCGGCTCGTCCTCGGCGATCAGCGCCAGCGGGGCGTCGTTCGGGTTCATGGGATCAAGGGCAGGGTAAGGGTGGCCACGGCGCCGCCGCCGTCGGCGTCGGCCAGCTCGAACCGGGCCGCGTCGCCGTACAGTGCGGCCAGCCTCTCGCGCACCTGGGCCAGGCCGAAGCGGGTGCCGTCGGCACCCGGCGCGCCGAGGCCGACGCCGTCGTCGCGAACCCACAGCACGAGGCGGTCGCCGTCGCGGCGCGCGCCGACCTCGACCGTGCCGCCCTCGACCTTCGGCTCGAGCCCGTGCTTGACGGCGTTCTCGACCAGCGGCTGCAGCAGCAGCGGCGGCACCGGCACCGCGGCCAGGTCGCCGGGCAGCTCGAAGCGAGTGGCCAGCCGCGGGCCCATGCGCACCTGCATCAGCGCCAGGTAGTCGGCCAGCCGCGCGAATTCGGCCGCCAGCGGGTGCGATCCGGCGCGCGACGCCTCGAGCGTGGCGCGCAGGAAGGCGATCAGCCGGTCGAGCATGGCCTGCGCGCGCGCCGCGTCGAGCCCGATCAGCACGCGCAGGTTGGCCAGCGTGTTGAACAGCATGTGCGGTTCGAGCTGCGACTGCAGCAGCCGCAGCTGCTGCTCGGCGGCGACGCGCGCCGCCGCTGCGGCCTGCGCCTGCGCGTCGGCGACGCGGCCGCGCAGGCGGAAGTAGCCGGTGAGGGCGAAGCCGGGCAGCACCGACAGCACCAGCAGCGAGGCGATGGCGCGGGCGTCGGCAGGCGGCGGCGTGGTGGTGCCGGAGAGCCAGTCGCCGACCGCACTGCCCAGCAGCGCGCCGACCGGTGCGCCGAGCACGATGCACGCGCTCATCCGCCCCCAGCCGGGCCACATGCCGTGCGCCGGATGACGGCGCCGCAGTGCCTGCACGAACAGCGCCCGGCCACCGTCGATCAGGGCCCAGCAGGCGAGCGCGATCGCCAGCGAATGCGCCAGCGCGCTGGCCGGCGCGATGCGGCCGACCAGCGCGAGCGCGACGCCGACGAGCGCGCCGATCGCCGCCACGCGCAGCGCGCG
>JBLMVT010000003.1:0-3178 GCA_050256835.1 Betaproteobacteria bacterium
AGCACGCCAACATGGCCGGCACCGCGAAGCACGGCGGCGTGATCGCGATCGCCGGCGACGACCACATCGCCAAGAGCAGCACCGCCGCGCACCAGAGCGACCACATCTTCAAGGCCTGCGGTCTGCCGGTGTTCTTCCCCTCGTCGGTGCAGGACATCCTCGACATGGGGCTGCATGCCTTCGCGCTCAGCCGCTTCGCCGGCGTGTGGTCGGCGATGAAGACGATCCAGGAGGTGGTCGAGTCGGCGGCCAGCGTCAGCATCGACCCGGACCGCGTGCAGATCGCCCTGCCCGAGGACTTCGCCATGCCGGCGGGCGGGGTGCACATCCGCTGGCCCGACGGCGCGCTCGAGCAGGAGGCGCGGCTGTTCGACTACAAGTGGTACGCCGCGCTCGCCTACGTGCGTGCCAACCGGCTCAACCACGACGTGATCCGCGGGCCGTCCGACCGCTTCGGGCTGATCGCCAGCGGCAAGGCCTACAACGACATGCGCCAGGCGTTGCACGACCTCGGGCTCGACGAAGCGACCTGCCGCGCGCTCGGCATCCGCGTGCACAAGGTCAACGTCGTGTGGCCGCTGGAGGCGACGATCACGCGCGAGTTCGCGCAAGGCCTGCAGGAGATCCTGGTCGTCGAGGAGAAGCGCCAGGTGATCGAGTACCAGCTCAAGGAGGAGCTGTACAACTGGCGCCCCGACGTGCGGCCGACCGTGCTCGGCAAGTTCGACGAGCAGCCGGGCGACGCGTCCGGCGGCGAATGGTCGATGCCCAACCCGAGCCAGAACTGGCTGCTGCGCGCCCAGGCCGACCTCTCGCCGGCGCTCATCGCCCGCGCGATCGCAAGGCGGCTGAAGAAGCTCGGCGTCGATGCCGACATCGCCGCGCGCATGGACGCGCGCATCGCCATCGTCGAGGCGCGCGAGCTCAGCCTGCGCACGATCGACGTGCAGGCGGGCGAACGCCAGCCGTGGTTCTGCTCGGGCTGCCCGCACAACACCAGCACGCGCGTGCCCGAGGGCTCGCGGGCGGTCGCCGGCATCGGCTGCCATTTCATGGCGGTGTGGATGGACCGCAGCACCGTCACCTTCAGCCAGATGGGCGGCGAGGGCGTGAGCTGGGTCGGGCAGGCGCCGTTCACGACCGACCGGCACGTGTTCGCCAACCTCGGCGACGGCACCTACTTCCACTCGGGCCTGCTGGCGATCCGCCAGAGCGTCGCCGCCGGCGTCAACGTCACCTACAAGATCCTGTTCAACGACGCGGTCGCGATGACCGGAGGCCAGCCGATCGACGGCACCATGCGCGTGCCCGAGTTGACCCGCGAGCTCGACGCCGAGGGCGTGAAGAAGATCGTCGTCGTCACCGACGAGCCGCAGAAGTACGCCGGCGTGACCCACCTCGCGCCCGGCGTCACGGTGCACCACCGCGACGAGCTCGACGCCGTGCAGCGCAAGCTACGCGAGGTCGCCGGCTGCACCGCGATCGTCTACGACCAGACCTGTGCCACCGAGAAGCGGCGCCGCCGCAAGCGCGGCACGTTGCCGACGCCGAACAAGACGGTCGTCATCAACGAGCTGGTGTGCGAGGGCTGCGGCGACTGCTCGGTGGCCAGCAACTGCCTGTCGGTCGAGCCGATCGAGACGGAGTTCGGCCGCAAGCGGCGCATCAACCAGAGCACCTGCAACAAGGACTACTCCTGCGTCAACGGCTTCTGCCCGAGCTTCGTCACCGTCGAGGGCAGCCTGAAGAAGCCGTCGAAGCAGGCTCGAGCGAAGCACGACCCTTCGACGCTGCCGGCGCTCCCCGAGCCGCAGCTGCCCGCGTGCGAGGAGGCGTTCGGCATCGTCGTCGCCGGCGTCGGCGGCACCGGGGTCATCACCATCGGCCAGCTGCTCGGCATGGCCGCACACCTCGAGGGCAAGGGCGTCGTCACGCAGGACTCGGCGGGCCTGGCGCAAAAGGGCGGCAGCACCTGGAGCCACATCCAGATCGCGCAGACACCGCAAGCGATCCGCACCACCAAGGTCGACACCGCCAAGGCCGACCTCGTGATCGGCTGCGACGAGATCGTCGCCGCCAACAAGGCGACGCTGGCCGTCATGCGCGAGGACCACACCTTCGTCGCGCTGAATACGCACCGCACGCCGACCGCGGCGTTCGTGAAGAACCCCGAGTGGCAGTTCCCCGGCGGGCGCTGCGAGGCCGAACTGGCGAAGGCGGTCGGCGCCGAGCACATCGGCGGCTTCGACGCCGAGCGGCTCGCGGTCGCCCTGCTCGGCGACTCGATCTACACCAACCCGATGCTGCTCGGCTACGCCTGGCAGCGCGGCCGCGTGCCGCTGACGCGCGCGGCGCTGCTGCGCGCCATCGAGCTGAACGGCGTGCAGGTCGACAACAACAAGGCCGCCTTCGAATGGGGCCGACGCGCCGCGCACGACCTCGCGGCGGTGCAGGCGCTCGGCGGCAGCGCGCAGGTGATCGAGCTGGTCAGGAGACCCTCGCTCGACGAGACGATCACCACCCGCGCCGACTTCCTCACCGGCTACCAGGACGCGGCCTACGCCACGCAGTACCGCGATTTCGTCGAGAAGGTGCGTGCCGCCGAGGCGGCGCTCGGATCGACCCGCCTGGCCGAAGCGGTCGCGCGCTACCTGTTCAAGCTGATGGCCTACAAGGACGAGTACGAGGTCGCGCGGCTGCACACCGACCGCGCCTTCCACGAGCGCATCGGCGCCATGTTCGAGGGCGACGTGAAGCTCGAGTATCACCTCGCGCCGCCGCTGCTGGCCAGGCGCAACGCCCGGGGCGAGCTGATCAAGCGCCGGTACGGGCCGTGGATGCTGGGCGCGTTCCGGGTGCTTGCCAGGCTCAAGCGCCTGCGCGGCAGCGCGCTCGACCCGTTCGGCCGCACCGAGGAACGCCGCACCGAGCGCGCGCTGATCGGCGAGTACCGCGCCTCGATCGAGGAGCTGCTGCGCACGCTCGACGCCGACAACCTCGCGCGCGCCGTCGAGATCGCGCGCATCCCCGAGGAGATCCGCGGCTACGGCCACGTCAAGGCGCGCCACCTGGCCGCCGCGCGCGCGAAATGGGATGCACTGATGGCCGGCTGGCGCACCGGCGAGCGCCGCGCCGCGTGAACACGCGCCACAGGCGGCCGGGCCGGGCCGCGCTGAGC
>JBLMVT010000004.1:0-4512 GCA_050256835.1 Betaproteobacteria bacterium
TTCTTGGACTTGAGGCCGACAACGAGGTTGGGGATGCCGACGCCCACCCTCACCGCGCCGACCAGGACCATGCCCGGCGGCAGATCGAGGAACAGGTAGGACGCGAAGGCGACGGCGATCGCGAGCGCGATCGCGGCGAAGGCGAAGTCGCCCAGCGTGATGTTCATGCCGCTGGTTTGCAGCTTCTGGCGAATCTTGCTGGCGTTTGGGAACCACTGCCACAGGAGCTTGTCGAGGGTGGGGAGCCGGCTCTTCTGCTCGGCGCGACGCAGCGTCGCCATCTGCAGCGTGCGCTTGCCGGTGCGGGCTCGTCCTTCGAGATCCTCGAGTCGGTCATTCAGCCGCCGTTCGGCGAAGAAGCCGCTGAACACGACGTACAGCGCAATGAAGGTCGCCGTCACGCCCGCGGCGATCAGGATCGCGGCCTCGTCGAGCGTCAGCGAATGGCCCAGCCAGGACATCAGCCCATCGCCTCCATCAAAACCCGGTCGAGGCCGTAGTAGGCCGCGCGCGGCAGGAAATGCGGGCGCAAGCCCGAGCTCTTGAAGGCGCCGGCGAGCATGCCATCGGCCGCCTCGCCCTTGAACTCGTAGTTGAACAGATCCTGGGTGATGACGACCTCGCCCTCCATGCCCATCACCTCGGTGATGTGCGTGACGCGGCGCACGCCGTCGCGCATGCGGCTGATCTGCACGATCAGCTGCAGCGAGCCCGCGATCTGGCTGCGGATAGCCTTGGGCGGCAGGCTGGCGATGCCCATGGTCACCATGTTCTCCAGACGCGTCAGCGCCTCGCGTGGCCGGTTGGCATGCAAGGTGCCCATCGAGCCGTCATGGCCGGTGTTCATCGCCTGCAACAGGTCGATCGCCTCGGGACCGCGCACCTCGCCCAGGATGATGCGGTCGGGGCGCATTCGCAGGGCGTTCTTCACGAGGTCGCGCATGCTGACCTCGCCGTTGCCCTCGAGGTTGGCCGGTCGCGTCTCGAGGCGCACCACGTGCGGCTGCTGCAGGCGCAGCTCCGCGGCGTCCTCGATGGTGACCACGCGCTCGCCGTTCTCGATCATGCCCGAGAGCGCGTTGAGCATCGTCGTCTTGCCCGAGCCCGTGCCGCCGGAGATGATGACGTTGAGCCGGCAGCGCGCGGCGATGCGCAGCACCGTCGCCATGGCCGGCGAGATGTTGCCCTGCTGCGCCATCTGGTCGAAGCCGATCTGGCGCTTGCCGAACTTTCGGATCGACACCGTCGCACCGTCGATCGCGAGCGGGGGGATGATGATATTGACGCGACTGCCGTCCAGCAGGCGGGCATCGCAGATCGGGCTCGCCTCGTCGACGCGGCGGCCGATGCGGCTGACGATGCGGTTGCAGATGTTGAGGAGATGGGCGCCGTCCTCGAACGTGACCGAAGTCAGCTCGAGCTTGCCGCGTTTCTCGATGTAGATCTGCTTGGGCCCGTTGATCATGATGTCGGTGACGCCATCGTCCTCGAGCAGCGGCTCGAGTGGGCCCAGTCCCATCATGTCGTTGACGATCTGGTAGACGAGATCGTCCTGCTCCGGCCGGTTGAGCTGGATGCGCTGCTCGGCCAGCAGCTCGGCAACCAGCCCTTCGAGCTGGCGGACCAGCTCCTTGCGCGGCAGGCTGACCGCCGCGGCGAGGTCGATGCGGCCCATGACCAGCGGCTGCAGCGTGCGCCGCGCCTGGTCGACCTTGTTGCGCGCCACCCGGCTGTTCTTCTCGGCCGCATCCTGGCGCGGCGCCGTGCCGTCGGCTTCCCATGGCATCGGCTTGACGGCGGCCGCCTTGAGATCGGGGGTCGGCACCGGCTGGAACGCCGGCGGCTCAGCCGGTGGGTCGGCGGACGGCCGCGCCTCGACCGCGGCAGGCGTCGACAGCGCGGCCTCCGCGGCCGGTGCGAGCGGCGCGTTCTCGAACGGGCCGGGCTCGGGCGTGCGGTCGGGTTCCGGCGCGTTGAAGGTCTGGGCCGGCAACAGCGGGCGCAGCACCTCGGCGACGTAGCCACGCAGCTCGAGCGGCGACAGCATCACGCCGTTCTGGCGGAAATGGATTTGCGCCTGTTGACCGGCGTGGCGGGCCACCTCGCCGGCCGGGACGCCGCTCGCGATCAGCTCGCGCAGCCGGGGAGCCACCGATCCCGCGAGGCTGGCTGCGGCGGCGGCGCGCTTGGCGTCGCGGTCGGCCGGTGCCACATCGGCGCGCCCATCCGCGCTGCTGCGGCGGCCGAGACGATCGAGCGGGCCGACCGGTGCCGCGGGCTCGCTTTCGGGGCTCTTGTTGAGCAGGCCGAATACCACTGCTTACTTCCTTTTGAGCCGCAGGCCCTTGGTGAAACGCATGAAGGCGCGCGCCGCGCCGGCCGCCGCTGCCGCGGGCGTCGCCTCTTCGGCCGGCTCGTCGAGGGCGGCGACCAGCGGACGGAGCGCCTTGACGATCGGGCTGTTCGGCGTCGCTTCCGGCAGCGGCTTGCCGAAATTCACTGCGGCCAGCGCCGACGGCATGTCGGCCGGAAGCTGGCAATCGACCTTGCGCTTCATGGTGCGCTCAAGGTCGGCGATCTTGACCGCCGAGCGCCGCGGATCGAGCACGCCGCCGGTCACGAGATGGAGTCGCGCGCTGGGTGCCACGTCGTGCGCCAGCTGCTGCAGCCGCATGGCGTCGCGCACCCCGGGTAGCGACAGGTCGGTGACCAGCACCACGTCGGTCGAGGCCTCCATCACCTGGCGCTGGATCACCGGATCGCCGCGCGGCACGTCGGCCACGACCCAGCGGAAGCGGCGGTGGACGGAGCGCAGGAAATCGGAGGCCGCGTGCGGACGGGCCTGGAAGCCGCCCCCCGGCGGCTCTTCGGCGCCGATTGCGTACAAGAGATCGCTCTTCTTCTGCGCCACCTGCTGGATGAACAGAGCGTCGATACGGTCGGGCTGGTCGAGTGCCTCGCGCAGGGCGTCGATCGCCTCGAGGTCGAGGGCCAGCATCATCGAACCGTAGTGCAGGTCGAAGTCGATCAGCAGGATCTCTTCCTGCAGCCGCGTGCCGAGCATGCTCGCCAGGCTGACTGCGAGCGTGGTCGCGCCGACACCGCCGCGCGCGCCGACCACGCACAGGGTCCGCGGCTTGGTTGCGCTCTTGGCGGTCGCGGCCATGGGACCCGCGCGATCGCGCATCTCGAGCGCGCGATCGACCGCCCGGCCCACGGCGCCCTCGGCCAGGGGCAGGGAGAGGTAGTCATTGAAGCCCACCGCCATCAGGTCGCGGTAGAGGGCGACATCGTTGATGCGGCCGACGCCGATCACGATGCAGCTGCCGGGCAGCGCCGTCTTCAGCGCCGCGGCATCGGCCACCGGATCATGCGACGTGGCGAGGTCCACGATCAGCAGGTCGAGATCGCGCGGCCATTCGCTGAGCCCCAGTGCCGTGTCGATCGAACCCTCGCGAACGTTCGCCTTGCCGAGCGTGACCCCGAACAGGTCGCCGGAGATCCTCGCCTGCGCCACGGAATCGGTGACGAAGGCCATGGCGGAGATGGAATGGTTCTCCTCGGCGGGGGCTTGAGCGACAGCGGTTGCGGCCATGGTTCTCCCTCAGGTTCAGGATGGGGGGGCGCCGCCGCCGGCGCCGCCGGTTGCTCCGCCTCCGCTGGCGGAGCCGCCCGCGGCTCCCCGCACGCGGCCTTCGCGATACCGCTGAACGGCGTCGGCATTGACTTGGCCATCGGCGGGCCCGGGTGAACGACCGACGGCGGCGTCACGCGGCCGGGCCAGCATCTGGCCCATGTTGTAGGCATCGGCGCAGCCGAAGCCGGCCATGTCCGACTCGTTGGGATTCCAGATGCCCGCCGGCGTGTAGCTCGGGCAGTTCCTCGCGGCGATGCGATATTGCGAACGCACCACGACCACCTGATCGGGGCCACGCGTCATCGAGGGTTCGACCGAAGCGGTCACCCAGCGCGCGCCGGCCTGCGACAATCGGCTTGCGACATGCGCGGCGCGACTCTGCTGGATCGGGCCGCCGAAGCCGTCCGTCACGACCACGAACTCGTCGCGCTGGCCGTGCCGGTCGGCAACCAGGGCACGCACCTGGCCTTCCTGCGACGGATCGAGCCGCGTGCTGCCCGGGGCGAAGTCGAATGCCATCATCGAATCGGCACGCTCTGGCGTATAGCGCGCATCGGCAACGGCCTGCTGCGCGGTCGGATTTTCACATGCCGCGAGCGCCAGAGCTGCAAGCACGAAGAGGGGCATCGCTTTCATTGTTGTTGTCTCCTACTCCAGCGTGAAGCCGGCGGCGGGTCCGGCAAACTGCTCACGCCCCACCGTCAGCCGTTGCGGCGGCGTCGGATGGTTGAAGCGCTGCATCACGATGCGGTCGACGTCGGTTGGCGGAACGCGCCGGTCGAGCGGCGTCCGCAGCTTGCCGCTGGTCGGCTCGATGAAGTACGGCGTGACCACGATCACCAACTCGGTTTCGGTGCGCTGGTAGGCATCCGACT
>JBLMVT010000005.1:0-3092 GCA_050256835.1 Betaproteobacteria bacterium
ACTGCTGCTCGGGATCGGCGGGTGGCGGCTGCTGGATGACCTGGGCCTGCGGCCCGAGGTCTGTCACCTCAACGAGGGCCACGCCGCCTTCGCCGTGCTCGAGCGCGCCCATGGCTACATGCGGGCCAGCGGGCAGCCGTTCGACGTCGCGCTGGCGGTGACGCGCGCCGGCAACCTCTTCACCACGCACACGGCCGTCGCCGCAGGCTTCGATCGCTTCGCCCCGGCGCTCGTCGAGCAATACCTCGGCGGCTATGCCGAACAGGCGCTCGGACTGACGCCGCGTCAGCTGCTCGCGCTCGGCCGCCGCGATCCTGACGACGCTTCCGAGCCCTTCAGCATGGCCTGGCTGGCGCTGCGCGGCAGCGGTGTCGCCAACGGCGTCAGCCGCCTGCACGGCAGGGTCAGCCGGCACCTGTTCGCCCCGTTGTTCCCGCGCTGGCCGGTCGGCGAGGTGCCGATCGGCCACGTGACCAACGGCGTGCACATGCCGACCTGGGACTCGGCCGCCGCCGACGAACTCTGGACCGGGGCCTGCGGCAAGGAGCGCTGGCGCGGCAGCGCGAGCACGCTCGAGGAGGACATCGCCTGCGTTGCCGACGCCACGCTCTGGCGCATGCGCAACGCCGCCAGGGCGTCGCTCGTCGAGTACACGCGCGAACGGCTGGCGCGGCAGCTGACGGCCTCGGGGGCGTCGCCCGCGGCGGTCGACGAGGCGAAGCGGCTGTTCGACCCCGGCGTGCTGACACTGGGCATGGCGCGCCGGTTCGCGACCTACAAGCGGCCGAACCTGCTGCTGCACGATCCGGCGCGCCTGCTGCGCCTGCTGACGAATGCCGAGCGCCCGGTGCAGCTCGTCATCGCCGGCAAGGCCCATCCCGAGGACGCCGCCGGCCAGGCGCTGATCCGCGACTGGATCCGCTTCATCCGCGGGACGACCGCCCGCTCACACGTCGTCTTCCTGAGCGACTACGACATGCTGCTGACGCAGCGCCTCGTCGAGGGGGCCGACGTCTGGATCAACACGCCGCGGCGACCCTGGGAGGCCTGCGGCACCAGCGGCATGAAGGTGCTCGTCAACGGCGGCATCAACCTGTCCGAGCTCGACGGATGGTGGGCCGAGGCCTACTCGCCCGAGGTTGGCTGGGCCCTGGGCGACCGCCGCGAGCACGGCGACGATCCCGCGTGGGACGCGGCCGAGGCCGAGGCGCTCTACGGCCTGCTCGAGCGCGAGGTGATCCCGCAGTTCTATGTCCGTGACACGAACGGGATTCCCGCCGCATGGCTCGCCCGCTTGCGGGCGAGCATGGCCAGGCTGACGCCGCGCTACTCGGCCCACCGCGCGGTGACCGAATACACCGAGCGGCACTACCTGCCGGCCGCTGCCGCGTATCGCGCGCGCGCCGCCGACAACGGCGCCTTCGGCCAGCGCATGCTGCGGTGGCAGCGCAGCCTGGAGCAGCGCTGGCCGGTGCTGCGCTTCGGCGCCGTGACCGTGGAGAGTGGAAACGGGCAGCATGTGTTCGAGGTGGAGCTGCGGCTGGACGACCTCGACCCCGCCGCGGTGCGGGTCGAGCTCTACGCCGAGCCCGCGGCCGACGGCGTGCCGGTGCGACAGGCGATGCAGCCGGTCGGCCGACGCGCCGACGCGGCCATTCACGTCTACCGCGCGGCCGTGTCCGCGCAGCGCGCCACACAGGACTACACGGCGCGGGTGATTCCGTGCTTCGAGGGCGCCGCGATCCCGCTGGAGGAGTCGCACATCCTGTGGCAGCGCTGATGCGGCCGGCGGGGGGCGGGAGGCCTCGCCGCGATGGGCCCGTTCAGCCGAGCTTGCCGAGCCACGTCGCCAGCTCGCGCAGCGTGGTGCGCAGCGCGTCGAACCGCTCGGCGCCGAGATGCTCGGCCCACTCGCGCTCGATCCCGGCGACGCAGCTGCGGATCGGCGCGATCGTCGCCCGCCCCCTCGCCGTCAGGCGCACCACGCGCCCGGCGGAGCCCGGGCCGGCGTGCCGCTCGAGGTAGCCGCGTCGCTCCAGGCCCGCCAGCACGTAGTTCATCGCCTGGCGCGACATGTTGCATTGCCGCGCGAGGTCGATCGGACGTCGGCCGTCGGGGCCCGGATAGAGAAACACGCCCAGCTCGGTGGGGGAGAGGTCGAAGCCCTGGCTCTGGAGCGCGGCGAGCATGCGCGCGGTGACGACCTCGTGCGGCAGGCGCAGCAGCGTTCCGACCATCGGTGCAGGCGGCGGTGGCGCGGCCCCGGTGCGGGGCGTGGTTTTCGAGTTTGACATTGTCGTAAAGAGTTTGTACATTCACGTACAGGGTCTTTACAGGAGAGTCTGCCATGGAGATAGCGCATGCACCAGCCGGCCCGGAACTCATCCGCGTCGGGGCGCTGGAGATCCGGTATCTGCAGCAGGCCGGCGGCGGCTGCGAGATGGGCTGCTTCGAACTGCGCGTCCCGCCGGGCGCCAACGTGCCGCCACCGCACAGCCATCCGGGCAACGAGGAGCTCGTGTACGTGCTCGAAGGAACCCTGCGCTACAGCGTGGGCAGCGAGACCCGCGACCTGCGGGCGGGCGACTTCATGGCCACGCCGCGCGGCGCCGTTCACGCATTCAGCAACCCGTACGCCGTCGACGTGCGGGCGCTCGTGATCAACACGCCCGACATCGGGCCGCAGTACTTCCGTGAGGTGGCGGCGATCGCGAATGCGGGCGGGCCGCCCGACCGCGCCAGGCTGATGGCGACGATGCAGCGCTTCGGGCTGGTGCCGGCGGCGCCCGCAGGAGCGCCAGCGCGTTAGGCCCGCTACTCGAGGGGATACGGCGCCTTCCCCTCGGTCCCCACCATCGTCTGGTCGACCACGCCCTCGACGTCGTCGATGCGCCGCACGACGGCGGCGAGCGCGTCGGCCTGCGCGCGGCTCTTCACGCAGCCCTGCAGGAAAACCTGGCGGCGCTGCGCGACGATCCACACGCTCGTCGTCGCGGCGAAGCGGCCGTCGGCGTCGCCCGCCTTCTTGACGCGCGGCGCGATCTCCTTGTCGTAGAGGTAGGCGTTGGGCAGCCGGCAGCGGCCGTCGAGCC
>JBLMVT010000006.1:0-3183 GCA_050256835.1 Betaproteobacteria bacterium
GGCAGCACGTCCTGCAGGCCGTTCTTCATCAGCAGCACCAGCGCCGAGCCGACCAGCGCCCCGCTCAGCTGCCCGAGGCCGCCCGCCACCACCATCAGCAGGTACTCGATGCTCGCGCGCACGTCGAACGGCGACGGGCTGACGAAGCGGTTGGCGTGCGCGTACAGCCAGCCGGCCAGCCCGGCGAGCAGCGCGGCGATGACGAACAGCGCCAGCCGCACCCGGAACGCGTCGGCGCCGACGCTGCCCAGCAGCACCGCGCCGCCGCGCAGCGCACGGATCGCCCGGCCCTCGCGCGAGCGCAGCAGGTTGTGCGCGTACGCGCAACACAGCCCGACCAGCGCCCAGATCAGCAGGTACATCGAGCGCGGGTCGGCGAGCGACCAGGCGCCGATGCGCAGCGCCGGGATGTTGGCGAGGCCGGTGTGGCGGCCGAGCGCCTCGACGTTGCCGAACACCATCGCGATCGACAGCCCCCAGGCGATGGTCGACAGCGGCAGGAAGTGCCCGCCCAGGCGCAGCGTCAGCACGCCGATGGCGAGCGCGGCAGCCCCCGTGAGCACCAGCGCGAACACGAGGCCGAGCCACGGCGACAGGCCGTGCGCGGTGGTGAGCCAGGCGGTGGCGTAGGCGCCGATGCCGACGAAGGCGGCCTGGCCGAACGAGGTCGCGCCACCGACGCCGGTGAGCAGCACCAGGCCGAGCGCGACCAGCGCGCCGATGCCGATGTCGTTGAGCAGCGAAACGGCGAAGCTGCCGAGCCACCACGGTGCGACCGCCAGCGCCGCCACCAGCGCCGCGACCAACCAGCGCCCGGCGGCGCCCCGCGTCACTCGTCGACCTCCTCGACCTCTTCCTCGACGTGCACGCCGAGGAAGGAGCGCAGCAGCAGCACCTGGATCAGCAGGCTGAAGACGATCACGTCCTTCAGCGCGCCGCTCCAGAAGGAGGCGAAGCTCTCGACGCCGCCGACCGCCAGCGCGCCGAGCGCGGTGAGCGGGTAGCTGACCAGCCCGCCGATGATCGCGGCGACGAACGCCTTCAGCCCGATCAGGAATCCCGAGTCGTAGTACATCGTCGTCACCGGCGCGACCAGCACCCCGATGAAGCCGGCCAGCAGCGAGGCGAAGGTGTAGGCCATCAGCGCCGTGCGCTGCGGCCGGATGCCGACCAGGCGCGCGCCGACGCGGTTGACCGCGGTGGCGCGCAGCGACCGGCCCGCCGCGGTGCGCTCGAACAGCAGGAAGAACAGCCCCGACAGCGCGAGCGCCGACAGGATCATCAGCACCACCTGTGCGCTCATCGTGAAACCGCCGGGCAGCGTGAACGACCCGCTGGCCAGCGGCCCGGTGCGCGAGCCCTCGGGGCCGAAGAACAGCAGCCCCAGCCCGGAAAGCAGGAAGTGCAGCGCCAGCGAGGCGATCAGCAGCACCAGCACCGAGGCGTCGGCGATCGTCTGCAGCGCGATGCCCGCGACCAGCGGCGGGACCGGCACGACGATCTCGATGGCGACGGCGATCTGCAGTGCCGACGGCACGGCGCGCCCGGCGATCGCCGACGCCGCAAGACAGGGCAGCGCCGGCAGCACGCCCCAGCCGAGCACGGCGCGCGGGATGCGCCGCGCCTCGCCGCGGCGCAGCAGGGCAACCACCTCGACCGCGGTCGCGAGCGCGGCGAGCGTGAGCACGAGCCCGATCGTCGCCGGCCGCCGCCCGGTCTCGAACGCCGCCAGGCTGAGCGCGGCGAACGCGGCGACGTCGCCGAACGGCACGAACACGACCCGCGTGACCGAGAAGATCAGCACCAGGCCGAGCCCGGCCAGCAGGTACACCGCGCCGTTGGCCAGCCCGTCGATGCCGAGGATGAGCGCGATGTCCCAGGTCATGCGGATGTGATCAGGGCGTCAGCTTCCACTGCCCGTTCTCGAGCGTGACGATGACGCGCGCGCGCTGGTCGACGCCATAGATGTTGCCGGGCCTGAAGTTGTAGACGCCGTGCGTGCCGACGACTTCCTTGCCGGTGAAGATGGCCTCCTTCAGCGCGGCGCGGAACTCGGCCGTGCCGGGCTCGGCCTTGCTCGACTTCAGCGCGCGCGCGGCGGCATCGGCGAACACCGTCCAGGCGTCGAACGAGTAGGCCGAGAAGGCGTCGGTCGACGGCGTGCCGTTGACCTTCTGGTATTCCTGGCGGAACTCGAGCGCGAGCTTGCGGGTCGGGTAGTCGGCGGGCAGCTGCTCGGCGACGATCACCGGGCCCGTGGGCATCAGCGCGCCGTTGCCGGCGGGCCCGGCGACGCGGATGAAGTCCGGGTTGATCAGCCCGTGCTGGCCGTACACGCCGCCCTTGTAGCCGCGCTCGGCCAGCGCCAGGAACGGCAGCGCGCCGGGCGTGCCCGAGCCGCCGGTCATCACCGCGTCGGGGTGCAGCGCCATGATCTTCAGCACCTGTCCGGTGACCGACTGATCCGAGCGCGCGTAGCGCTCGTTGGCGACCACCTTGATGCCGGCGCCCGGCGCGGCCTTGTTGAGCGCCTCCCAGACCAGGTCGCCCCAGGCGTCGGAGAAGCCGATGTAGCCGACCGTCTTGACGCCGTTGCGCTTCATGCGCTCGACCACGGCGTCGATCATCAGCTGCGTCGGCTGCGCGACCGTGACGACCCAGGCGTTGTCCTTGGCGTCGATGGCGATCGGCGACAGCCCGATCATCGGCGTCTTCGATTCCTTGGCCACCTGCGCGATGGCAATCGACGAGGGCACGCCCGACGAGCCCATCAGCACGTCGACCTTGTCCTCCTCGACCAGCTTCTTGGCGTTGCGCGCGGCGTTGGTCGGGTCTGACGCGTCGTCGAGCAGGATCAGCTGCACCTTGTGCCCGCCGACTTCGCCCATGTAGGTCTGCGCCGCCTTCATGCCCTTCGAGTACGGGATGCCGAGCGACGAGTTCGGGCCCGACAGCGCGACGTTGACGCCCACCTTGAGGTCGGCGGCGAGCGCGCCGGTGGCGAGCGCCAGCGCGGCGGCGGCGGCGGCGCCGCGGATCCAGGAACGGTGCTGGGTCATCATGTGTCTCCTTGTATCTTGACTTCAGGGGGTCAGTGAACGTGGTCGTGGGAAGCTGTGGGCATGTGGTCGAAGGGCGGCGCGGTGGGCAACTCGTAGAGTTGTCCACGGTGTCGGCCGGTGC
>JBLMVT010000007.1:0-5069 GCA_050256835.1 Betaproteobacteria bacterium
CTCGGCTCGGCGCCGGTGGCGGAGGCGGCATGAGCGCGAGCGAGCCGCTGCTGCGCCTCGAAGGCGTGCACACGCACATCGGCGCCTACCACATCCTGCACGGCGTCGACCTCGACGTGCCGCAGGGTGGGCTGACCATGCTGCTCGGCCGCAACGGCGCCGGCAAGACGACGACGCTCCGCACGGTGATGGGTCTGTGGTGTGCCTCGCGCGGCCTCGTGCGCTTCGACGGCGCGCCGATCCACGGCCTGGCGACGCCCGACATCGCGCAGCGCGGCATCGCCTACGTGCCCGAGAACATGGGCATCTTCGGCGACCTCAGCGTGCGCGAGAACCTGCTGCTCGCCGCGCGCGCCGCGCGCCGCGTCGACGACATCGACACGCACCGGCTCGAGTGGCTGTTCGGGCTGTTTCCGGCGCTGAAGAAGTTCTGGCTCCATCCGGCCGGCAAGCTGTCGGGCGGCCAGAAGCAGATGCTGGCGATCGCGCGCGCGATGGTCGAGCCGCGGCGCCTGCTGCTGATCGACGAGCCGAGCAAGGGGCTGGCGCCGGCGATCGTCGCCAACCTGATCGACGCGTTGCGCCAGCTCAAGGCCAGCGGCGCGACGACCATCCTGCTCGTCGAGCAGAACTTCGCGGTCGCGAAGGCGCTGGGCGACACGGTGGCTGTGATGGACGATGGTCGCGTCGTGCACCGCGGCGCGATGGCCGAGCTGGCCGACGACGAGGCGCTGCAGCAGCGCCTGCTCGGTCTGGCGCTGGCGGGGCACGCATGAACGGCATGGCGCTCGGCTCTGCCGCCCCGGCGACCGTCCCCGAGTCGAGCTTCGACTGGCTGCCGCTCGCCCTCGTGCCGCTGCTCGCGCTGGTCGCGTTTCCCTTCGTCGGCTCGTCGTCGACCTGGCTCACGCTCACCGTCGCGGGGCTGGCGATGGGGATGATCGTGTTCATCGTCGCCTCGGGCCTGACGCTCGTGTTCGGCCTGATGGACGTGCTCAACTTCGGCCACGGCGTGTTCATCGCGCTCGGCGCCTTCGTCGCAACCAGCGTGCTCGGCGCGATGAGCGACTGGACCGAAAGCGCGAGCCTCGCGCGCAACCTGGCGGCGATCTTCCCGGCCATGCTGGTCGCGATGGCGGTCGCCGCCGCCGTCGGGCTGGCGTTCGAGCGCGTGCTGGTGCGGCCGGTATACGGCGCGCACCTCAAGCAGATCCTCGTCACGATGGGCGGGATGATCATCGGCGAGGAGCTGATCAAGGCGATCTGGGGCCCGGCGCAGATCCCACTGCCGGTGCCCGCGGCGCTGCGCGGCGCGCTGCTGATCGGCGACGCCGCGGTGGAGAAGTTCCGCCTCGTCGCGGTCGTCATCGGCCTGGTCGTGCTGGCGGCGCTGCTGCTCACGCTCAACCGCACCAAGCTCGGCCTGCTGATCCGCGCCGGCGTGCAGGACCGCGAGATGGTCGAGTCGCTCGGCTACCGCATCCGGCGCCTGTTCGTCGGCGTGTTCGTCGCCGGCAGCGCGCTCGCCGGGCTGGGCGGCGTGCTGTGGGGCCTGTACCAGCAGAACGTCGTGGCGCAGATGGGCGCGCAGGTCAACGTGCTGATGTTCATCGTGATCATCATCGGCGGCCTGGGCTCGACGCTCGGCTGCCTGGTGGGCGCGCTGCTGGTCGGCCTGCTGGCCAACTACACCGGCTTTCTCGCGCCCAAGGTGGCGCTCTTCTCGAACATCGGCCTGATGGTCGCCATCCTGCTGTGGCGCCCGCAGGGGCTCTACCCGGTGACGAACCGCTGATCATGCTGACCCGGCTGCTCTCCCACGACCTGCCGAGAAGCCGCCTGCTCGCGCTGCTGCTCGTCGTGTGCGTGCTCGGGCTGGCGCTGACGCCGTTCGTCTTCCCGGGCACGAAGGCGCTCAACGTGGCGGCGAAGATCGTCGTCTTCGTCGTGCTGGTGGCGAGCTACGACCTGCTGCTCGGCTACACCGGCATCGTCTCGTTCGCGCACACGATGTTCTTCGGCATCGGCGCCTACGGGGTGGCGATCGCCTGCACGCGGCTCGGCCCGAGCTTCGCCGCGGTCGCAGCCGGCATCGCGGTGGCGCTGGCGGTGTCGCTCGTGCTGTCGCTCGTCATCGGGCTGGCGAGCCTGCGGGTGAAAGCGATCTTCTTCGCGATGATCACGCTGGCCGTCGCCTCGGCGTTCCTGACGCTGGCCTCGCAGCTGTCGGACCTCACCGGCGGCGAGGACGGGCTGACCTTCCGTTTGCCCGAGGTGCTGCAGCCGTCGTTCAGCCTGCGCCAGGAGCCCTTCCTCGGCGTCGACCTCGACGGCCGCCTGCTCAGCTACTACCTGCTGTTCATCGCCGCCGTGCTGCTGGTGCTGGCGATGCTGCGCGTCGTCAACTCGCCGTTCGGCCGCGTGCTGCAGGCGATCCGCGAGAACGACTTCCGCGCCGAGGCGATCGGCTACCGCACCGTCGTCTACCGCACGCTGGCCAACGTGCTGGGCGCGCTGTTCGCCACCCTGGCCGGCGCGCTGCTGGCGATCTGGCTGCGCTACAACGGGCCCGACACCTCGCTGGCGTTCGAGATCATGCTCGACATCCTGCTCATCGTCGTCATCGGCGGCATGGGCACGATCTACGGCGCGGTCGTCGGCAGCGTGCTGTTCGTGCTGGCGCAGAGCTACCTGCAGGACCTGATGAAGCTCGGCGCCGCGGCGGTGACCGGCGTGCCGGTGCTGTCGCAGCTCGTCTCGCCCGACCGCTGGCTGCTCTGGCTGGGCGTGCTGTTCGTGCTTTCCGTCTACCACTTCCCGGCCGGCATCGTCGGCCGCCTGCGCGCCGGCCGCCGACTGCCATGATGACCTCCCGATACCTGCGCTGCGAAGGCCGCGAACTGCACTACACCGAGTGGGGCGCCGAACACGCCGAGGCAGTGATCGCCTGGCACGGCCTGGCGCGCACCGGCCGCGACATGGACGACATCGCGGAACATCTGTCGCAGCGCTGGCGCGTGCTCTGCCCCGACACGATCGGCCGCGGGTTGAGCCAATGGAGCCCCGAGCCCGAGCGCGAGTACTGCCTCGACTTCTACGTGCGGCTCGCGGTCGCCTTCGTCGACCAGGTCGGCCTCGACCGCTTCCACTGGCTCGGCACCTCGATGGGCGGGGCGATCGGCACGCGCGCCGCGGCCGGCCCGCTGCGCGGCCGCATCCGCCGGCTGGTGCTCAACGACAACGGCCCGCAGCTCGCGCCGGCGGCGATCGAGCGCATCCGCGCTTACGCCGGCACGCCGGCCGCGTTCGCCACCGTGACCGAACTCGAGCAGTACTTCCGCACCGTCTACCAGCCCTTCGGCTGGATGAGCGACGCGCAGTGGCGGCGCCTGACCGAGACCTCGGTGCGGCGCCTGCCCGACGGCCGCGTCACGCCGCACTACGACCCGGCGATGGTGATGCAGTTCACCCACCACGAGAACGACTACGACCTGTGGGACGCCTGGGACACGCTCGACCTGCCGGTGCTGTGCCTGCGCGGCGAGCACTCCGACCTGCTGCTGCGCGAGACCGCCGACGCGATGCGCAGCCGCGGCCCGCGCTCGGTGGTGGTCGAGATCGAAGGCTGCGGCCACGCGCCGGCGCTCAACACGCCGGAGCAGTTCGCGCTGGTCGAGCGCTTCCTCGCGGCGTGAGGCTCAGCCGTGCCGACGCGCCGTCGGCAGCCGCCACAGCCAGCTGCCGACGACGACGCAGCACGCTCCCGGCACCCAGCGCCAGCCGCTCGGCGCGAGCGACCACCAGGCGGCGACCGAACTGACGACCATCATCGCCGTCGCCAGCTGCTTGGCGCGCAGCGGCACGGCGCGCTGCTCGCGCCAGTCGCGCACGTAGCCGCCCCAGCGCGGGTGCTCGAGCAGCCAGCGCTCCCAGCGCGGGTGGCCGCGCGCGAAGCAGAACGCCGCCAGCAGCACGAACGGCGTGGTCGGCAGGAGCGGCAGGAAGATGCCGACGATTCCCAGCGCCAGGCTCGCCGACCCGAAGCCGAGCCACAGCGGGCGCTGCCAGGCGGGTCGCGGCCCGGGCGTTTCGTCAGGGAACATGGCGCCATGGTAGACGCCCGCGCGGCGCGCTCAGACCGTGACCACGATCCCCACCGGCCCGTCCTTCTTCATCACCTCGACGCCGACGCCGCTGTTCTCGTAGCGCTGCAGCAGCAGGTCGAGGCTGTGGGCGCCGACGGCGAGATGGCGCACCCGCACCCACTCGATGAAGTCGGGCAGGCGCGGCGTGCGCAAGGCGACCTCGGCGCGCGCGGCGTCGATGTCCAGGCCGAGGCAGGCCTGCAGCATGGCGAACGGCGCTGCGGCCGCCCAGGCCTGCGGCGAGCAGGCGACCGGGTACAGCGTCGGCCCCTCGGCCGCGCGGCGCGGGAAGCCGCAGAACAGCTCCGGCAGGCGGTGCTGGTCGAAGTACAGGCTCGACTCGAACAACCCCGCGAACACGCGCATCGCCTCGCCGGTGTGTCCGTAGCGCGCCATGCCCGCGGCGGCGATCGCGTTGTCGTGCGGCCAGACCGATCCGTCGTGGTACGACATGGGGTTGTAGCGCGCCTGCCCGCTGCCGACCGTGCGGATGCCCCAGCCGTTGTACATGGTCGAGCCGAGCAGGCCCTGCGCGACGCGCTCGGCGCGTTCGGGCGCGGCGATGCCGGTCCACAGCGCGTGGGCAGCGTTCGACGTGAGCACCGCGCACTGCTTCTTGCGGCCATCGAGCGCGATCGCGTAGCTGCCGATCGACTCGCACCAGAACGCCTCGTCGAACTTCTGCCGCAGCGCCTGCGCCTCGTCGTCGAGTCGCACCGCCAGCGCGTGCTCGCCGAGGTGGCGCGCCATCTCGGCCGCCTGCGTCTTCGCCTCGTAGACGTAGCCCTGCACTTCGACCAGCGCGATCGGCGGCTCGGCGATGCGGCCGTCGGCGTGGAACACTGAGTCGTGCGAATCCTTCCAGCCCTGGTTGGCCAGGCCCTCGCGGCTGCGCCGCTCGTACTCGACGAAGCCGTCGCCGTC
>JBLMVT010000008.1:0-3288 GCA_050256835.1 Betaproteobacteria bacterium
CGGCCGCGGCGCCCCAGCCCGGGCAGCTCGTCAGCGTCGACACCGATGTCGTGCGCGCAACTTTCGCGTCGCGCGGCGGCAACCTCGTCCGCCTCGAGCTGCTGCGCTACGCCGACGACGCCGACCGGCAGCATCACGTCGTGCTGTTCGACCATTCGGCACAGCGCGTCTACGAGGCGCAGACTGGCCTCATCAGCGCGACCGGCGCGCTGCCCAACCACCTGACACCGATGCAGGTCGTGCCCGGCGAGCGTGCGCTCAAGCCCGGCCAGGACAGCGTGTCGGTCGCCTTCGAGTCGGCCGAGGTCGGCGGCGTGAAGCTGACCAAGACCTGGACGCTGCACCGCGGCCGCTACACGATCGACGTGACGCACGCGCTGGCCAACGTCGGCAGTGCGCCGGTGCAGCCGCAGCTGTACCTGCAGCTGGTGCGTGACGGCAACGCGCCGCCGGGCGGATCGAGCTTCTACTCGACCTTCACCGGCCCGGCCGTCTACACCGACGCCGAGAAGTTCAAGAAGATCGACTTCAAGCACATCGACAAGAACGAGGTCGACATCCAGAAGAAGGCCGACGACGGCTGGATCGCGATGGTGCAGCACTACTTCGCGTCGGCCTGGCTGCTGCCCGCGCCGACGCCGCGCGAGTTCCGCACCGCCAAGCTGGGCGAGAACCTGTACTCGATCGCGATGGTCCAGACGCTGCCGACGCTGGCGCCCGGCGCCAGCGAGCAGGCGCATGCCACGCTGTTCGCCGGCCCGCAGGAGGAGAACAAGCTCGAGCAGATCGCACCCGGGCTCGAGCTGGTGAAGGACTACGGCTGGTTCACCATCCTCGCCAAGCCCCTGTTCTGGCTGCTCACCAAGCTGCACGCGCTGATCGGCAACTGGGGCTGGGCGATCGTGGGCCTGGTGGTGCTGCTGAAGGTCGCGTTCTACTGGCTCAACGCCAAGGCCTACGGCTCGATGGCCAAGATGAAGGCCATCAACCCGAAGGTGATGGAGCTGCGCGAGCGCTACAAGGAAAAGCCGCAGCAGATGCAGCAGGAGATGATGCGCATCTACCGCGAGGAGAAGGTCAACCCGCTGGGCGGCTGCCTGCCGATCATGGTGCAGATGCCGTTCTTCATTGCGCTGTACTGGGTGCTGCTGTCGACGGTCGAGATGCGCAACGCGCCGTGGATCGGCTGGGTGCACGACCTGTCGGCGCGCGACCCGTACTTCATCCTGCCGGCGCTGATGACGCTGTCGAGCCTGCTGCAGACCTGGCTCAACCCGACGCCGCCCGACCCGGTGCAGGCGAAGATGATGTGGATCATGCCGCTGGTGTTCTCGGTCATGTTCTTCTTCTTCCCGGCCGGCCTGGTGCTGTACTGGCTGACGAACAACATCCTGTCGATCGCGCAGCAGTACCTCATCAACAAGCGGCTGGGCGTCAACAAGTAGTGCGAGTGCGCTCAAGCGCGCGCCCGCGCATCCGATAAGCCTCGCCATGCGGGGAAGAGCCGGCACGCGCCGGCTCGGCAAGCGCAGCGGGCGGCCTGCCGGCGCGTCGGCGCTTCCCCCGCGCCATCCGCGGCGCGGCTGACAGAATCGCCTCATGCTGCCGCGCCACGACGAACCGATCGTCGCCATCGCCACCGCCGCCGGGCGCGGCGCGGTCGGCATCGTGCGCGTGTCGGGCCGCGCGCTCGGTCCGCTCGTCGAGGCGGTGTGCGGGCGGCCGCTGGCGCCGCGGCACGCCACCTTGCTGCCGTTCCTGGATGCTGCCGGCGGTGTGATCGACCAGGGCCTGGCGATCCACTTCCCGGCGCCGGCGAGCTACACCGGCGAGGACGTGCTCGAGCTGCAGGCTCACGGCGGGCCGGTGGTGCTGCAGCTGCTGCTGGCGCGCTGCCTCGCGGCGCTGCCGGGGCTGCGGCTGGCCGGCCCCGGCGAGTTCACCGAGCGCGCCTTCCTCAACGACAAGCTCGACCTCGCGCAGGCCGAGGCCGTCGCCGACCTGATCGAGGCCAGCACCGAGGCCGCCGCGCGCTCGGCCAGCCGCTCGCTGGCCGGCGCCTTCTCGAGCGAGGTCCAGGCGCTGGCCGGGGCGCTGATCGAGCTGCGCACCTTGGTCGAGGCGACGCTGGACTTTCCCGAGGAGGAGATCGACTTCCTCGAGCGCGCCGACGCGCGCGGCCGGCTCGACCGCATCGCCGCGCGGCTCGACGCGGTGCTCGAGCGGGCGCGCCAGGGCGCCCTGCTGCGCGAAGGCATCCGCGTCGTGATCGCCGGCCAGCCCAACGTGGGCAAGAGTTCGCTGCTCAACGCGCTGGCCGGCGCCGAACTGGCGATCGTCACCCCGATTCCCGGGACGACGCGCGACAAGGTCGCGGAGACGATCCAGATCGACGGTGTTCCGGTGCACGTGGTCGACACCGCGGGCCTGCGCGAGCACGCCGGTGACGAGGTGGAGCGCATCGGCATCGCGCGCAGCTGGGAGGCGCTCGAGCGCGCCGACGCGGTGCTGTTCGTGCACGACCTGACGCGCGCCGGCGACGCCGGCTACGACGCGGGCGAGGGCGCGATCGCCGCGCGGCTGGCCGAGGTTGAGCGCGCGGGCCGCGTCGTGCACGTCCACAACAAGGCCGACCTCGCCTCCGCGCCGGACGGCGCGCTCGCGCTGTCGGCGCGCACCGGCGCGGGCCTGCAGGCGCTGCGCCGGCGCCTGCTCGAGCTGGCCGGCTGGCATGCCGAAGGATCGGGCAGCGAGGGCGTCTTCATTGCCCGCGCGCGCCACGTCGAGGCGCTGCGCCGCACGCGCGAGCACGTCGCGCGGGCGGTCGGGCAGCTCGCGACGGCCGAGCCGGCGCTGGAGCTGCTCGCCGAGGATCTGCGGCTGGCGCACGAATGCCTGGGCGAGATCACCGGCCGCTTCGGCGCCGACGACCTGCTGGGGCAGATCTTCGGGCGCTTTTGCATCGGCAAGTAGGACCGCGCGCCGCCGCCGCGGCGCTTGTCCGGCCCGCTCGCGCGCCGCACAATCGCCGCCTTCCCGCCCCAAAGAGGTCGCGCCGAGCGCGCCGTGCAGTCATGTCCGACATCAACGAACTCGTGAGCGCGGTGCAGTCGCTCAACACCGAGGACGCCTTTCGCCCGCGGCTGGGCTTCGAGCAGTGGCGCGTGCTGTCGCAGTACCTGACGCCGCACGAGCTGCGCGGCGGCGAGAGCCTGGTCCGCCAGGGCGACGCCGACCGCACGGTCTACCTGGTGGCACGCGGCACTCTCCACATGTACTCGACCGGGC
>JBLMVT010000009.1:0-4830 GCA_050256835.1 Betaproteobacteria bacterium
CCGAGGGCGGGCTGCGCATCATCGCCACCGAGCGCCACGAGAGCCGGCGCATCGACAACCAGCTGCGCGGCCGCTCGGGCCGCCAGGGCGACCCGGGCTCGTCGAGGTTCTATCTGTCGCTCGACGACCCGCTGATGCGCATCTTCGCCGGCGACCGCGTGCGCGCGATCATGGACCGGCTGAAGATGCCCGAGGGCGAGGCGATCGAGGCCGGCATCGTCAGCCGCTCGATCGAGAGCGCGCAGCGCAAGGTCGAGGCGCGCAACTTCGACATCCGCAAGCAGCTGCTCGAGTACGACGACGTCGCCAACGACCAGCGCAAGGTCATCTACCAGCAGCGCAACGACATCCTCGAGGCGGCCAGCCTCGACGCGCAGATCGCCAGCCTGCGCGAGAGCGCGATGACCGACGTCGTGCGCACCTTCGTGCCGGTCGACAGCCTCGAGGAGCAGTGGGACCTGAAGGGGCTCGAGCAGGTGCTGCGCGACGAGTGGCAGCTCGAGGTCGCGCTGGCCGCCGAGGTCGAGAAGAGCGATTCGATCACCGACGACGACATCGTCGAGAAGGTGGTGAAGGCCGCGGAAGCGCAGTTCGCCTCCAAGCTCGAGCGCGTCGGCAGCGAGCAGTTCACGCCGTTCATGCGCATGGTGCTGCTGCAGTCGATCGACACCCACTGGCGCGAGCACCTGTCCGCGCTCGACTACCTGCGCCAGGGCATCCACCTGCGCGGCTACGCCCAGAAGAACCCGAAGGAGGAGTACAAGCGCGAGGCCTTCGAGCTGTTCGCCCAGCTGCTCGACCTCGTCAAGCTGGAAGTCACCCGCGTGCTGATGACCGTGCGCATCCAGACGCAGGAGGAGGTCGAGCACGCCGCCGAGGCGATCGAGGAGCGCGGCCCGGGGATCTCCAACGTCACCTACACCCACCCGAGCGACGACGGCAGCGTGGTCGAGGAGGGCGACGTCGCCGTGCTCGCCGAGCAGGTGCCCAAGGTCGGCCGCAACGAGCCGTGCCCGTGCGGCAGTGGCAAGAAGTACAAGCACTGTCATGGTCGCCTGGCCTGATCGACGAGCGCCGCTCGACCGCGGCCGATGGACGCCGAACACCTCTGGCGCGCGCCGCGCGAGCTGACGACGCCTCGCTTGGTGCTCGAGTCGCCGCGCCCGCAGCACGCCGGCGCGGTGATGGCGGCGATCAACGCCTCGCTGCCCGACCTGCGCTTCGTCGACTGGGGCCGTCGCGCGGTCGACCGCGTCTGGGCCGATGCCTTCGCCGAGCGCGGGATGCATCTGGTCGAGGACGGCGAGGCGCTGATCTACTACGCCTTCGAGCGCACGGGCCAGGCGCGCGGAGCCTTCGTCGGCCACCTCGATCTGCACGGCTTCGACCTGGAGGCGCCGCGCTGCGAGATCGGCTACGTCGCCGACAGCCGGCAGGCCGGCAGGGGACTGATGCGCGAGGCGGCGGCGGCGCTGGTCGAGCTCGCGTTCAGGCTCGGCTTCATGCGCATCGAGGCGCTGACCGACACGCGCAACGCGCGCGCGCTGCGCTTCGCCGCGGCGCTCGGCTTCGAGCGCGAAGGCGTGCTGCGCGCGCACCGGCGCGATCTCGACGGCGCGCTGTGCGACGAGGTGCTATTCGCACGGCTGCACCCGTCGCTCGGCTGACGCGACTTCCTACAATCGCGCCTCGCCCACCGAACCGAGCCGCGCCATGCCCGTCAACCTCGCCGCGCCCCGTCCCGAAGACCTGCACCCGGTGCAGGGCGTCGAACTCGGCACCGCCATGGCCGGCGTGCGCAAGGCGAACCGGCGCGACCTCGCCGTGCTCACGCTCGCCGAGGGCAGCCAGGTCGCCGGCGTGTTCACTCGCAACCGGTTCTGCGCCGCGCCGGTGCAGCTGTGTCGCGAGCGTCTCGCGGCCGGCCGCGGCATCCGCGCGCTGGTCGTCAACACCGGCAACGCCAACGCCGGCACCGGTGCCGACGGGCTGGCGCGCGCGCGCTCGGTGTGCGCGGCGCTCGCCGCGCGGCTCGGCGTCGAGGCCGCCCAGGTGCTGCCTTTCTCGACCGGCGTGATCATGGAGACGCTGCCCAACGAGCGCATCGAGGCGGCGCTGCCGGCCGCGCTGGCCGACCTCGACCCGGCGCACTGGGCCGAGGCGGCGGCGGCGATCATGACCACCGACACGCTGCCCAAGGCCTGCTCGCGCCGGCTCGTGATAGGCGGACGAACGGTCACGGTCACCGACATGAGCAAGGGCGCCGGCATGATCAAGCCGAACATGGCGACCCTGCTCGGCTTCGTCGCCACCGACGCCGTGCTCGACCCGGCACTGCTGCAGCCGCTGGTGCAGGAGGCGGCCGACCGCTCGTTCAACCGCATCACGATCGACGGCGACACCTCGACCAACGACTCGTTCGTGCTCGTCGCGACGAACCGCGCCGGCCATGCGCCGATCACGCGCCTGGAAGAAGGCGAGGGCGCCGCGCTGCGCGCGGCGGTGATTGCGGTTGCCGAGCAGCTCGCGCAGGCGATCGTGCGCGATGGCGAGGGCGCGACCAAGTTCATCACCGTGCGCGTCGACGGCGGCGCGAGCGAGGCCGAGTGCCGGCAGGCGGCCTACGCCATCGCGCATTCGCCGCTGGTGAAGACCGCGTTCTTCGCCAGCGATCCCAACCTCGGCCGCATCCTCGCCGCGGTCGGCTATGCCGGCATCGACGACCTCGACCAGGGTCTGATCGACCTCTTCCTTGACGACGTGCACGTGGTCGAGCACGGCGGCCGGCGCCCCGCCTACCGCGAGGAGGACGGCCAGCGCGTGATGAAGCAAAGCGAGATCACCGTGCGCGTCGACCTGCACCGCGGCGCCGCCAGCGCCACCGTGTGGACCTGCGACCTCTCGCACGACTACGTCAGCATCAACGCCGACTACCGGTCCTGAACGCGTCGGCGCGGCGCAACGCCCCCCAAGTTCGTCGCTTGCCGGGCGCGCAGCGGCGCTGCTAGGATGCGCACCCTTCATCGCGCCTCGCCCTGCCATGACCAAGCTGCTCGACCGCACCCGAACTGCCGCCCTTCGCGGCAGCGCGGTCGTCGCGCTCGGCGCGGGGCCGCACGGCGCGCCGGCGAACCGACCGTTCGCCATTCGCCGCCGCTAGCCCCCCTCTCGGCGCCGCTTCCGACCGAAGCCGCTGAGAGATCAGCGGAAGGACCGGAAGCTTTGCGGTCCGCTCCCTTCGCTGCCCCCGGGTCCACCGACCCACCGGGCCTCCGGGCCCCGAGGCGCCCACCGGCGCCGCATCGAAGAAGAGAGGAGGGAGCCATGCGCTGGCTCCGCGAATTGCAGGCAAGGCTCGACGCGCTGCTGCCGCCCGGCGACCTGTTGCGCGAGGCGACCTACCGGCGCCTGTGGACCTCGATCCTGATCAGCTCGTTCGGCGGACAGGTGACGATGCTCGCGCTGCCGCTCACCGCGGCGGTGCTGCTGCACGCGAGCGCGACGCAGATGGGCTGGCTCACCTTCGTCGAGATCGTGCCCTTCGTGCTGTTCTCGCTGCCCTCGGGCGTGTGGCTCGACCGGGTGCGCAAGCTGCCGGTCTACGTGTCCGGCGAGACCGGGCTGGCGTTCGTCGTCGCCAGCGTGCCGCTGGCCTGGGCGCTCGGCTGGCTGGCGATGGCCTGGCTGTACGTCGTCGCCTTCGTCATCGGCACCGTCTACACCATCGCCGGCAGCGCGGCGCAGATCGTGCTGACGCAGGTCGTCACGCGCGACCGGCTGGTCGAGGCGCACGCCAAGAACGCGCTCGCCTCGTCGGGCGCCGAGGTTGCCGGGCCGGGGCTGGCCGGCGCGCTGATCAAGCTCGTCGGCGCGCCGCTGGCGCTGCTGGTCGACGCGCTGCTGCTGCTCGTCTCGGCGGCGATCCTGCGCGGCATCCGCGTTCGCGAGACGCCGCCCGTGCGGCCCAGGGCCGCGTTCTGGGGCGACCTGAAGGCCGGCGTGCGCTTCGTGCACGGCCATCGGCTGCTGGTCGCGCTGGCGGCCATCGTCGGCGGCTGGCAGATGTTCAACAACGCCGCCACCGTGGTGCAGATCCTGTTCGCCACCCGCACGCTGGGCCTCACGGCGCAGTCGGTCGGGCTGGCCTACGTCGGGCTGGGCTTCGGCACGGTGCTGGCGAGCAGCCTCGGCCACCGGCTGTCGCGGCGCATCGGCCCGGGGCCATGCCTGGTCGCCGGCATCGGCGTGTGCGGCGCGGGCTGGCTGGTGGTGTCGCTGGTGCCGGCCAACGCCTGGGGCGTGTTCGCCTTCGCGGCGATGCTGCTTTGCTTCGGCATCGGCGCGGTGCTGATCTTCATCAACTTCCTCGCGCTGCGCCAGGCGGTGACGCCCGCGCCGCTGCTCGGCCGCATGACGAGCACGATGCGCTGGCTGATCCTGCTGCCCGCCGGGCCTGGCGCGCTCGCCGGCGGCTGGCTCGGCGAGCACGTCGGGCTGAGAGCCGCGCTCGCCTTCGCCGGCGGCGGCGCGCTGCTGCTGGCGCTGGCTGCGGCGCGCCACCCGCTGATCCGCGGCCTGCGCGAGCTGCCGCAGACCGAGTCGGTCGAGGACCTGCTCGGCGCCGAGGCCAGCGTGCGTCGGCCGTCGATGGAGGCGACGTGAGTCACCCCGGCGCGAAGCGGTCGACCGCGTCGGTGACGATCCCGTCGACGCCGGCGGCGAGCAGCCGCTCGGCCTCGGCGGCGTCGTTCACCGTGTAGCACAGCGCGCGCAGCCCGGCAGCGTGCAGGCGCGCCGCGACGGCGGCGTCCATCAGCCGGCGGTCCGTGA
>JBLMVT010000010.1:0-3832 GCA_050256835.1 Betaproteobacteria bacterium
GCGGTCCAGGCGGCCGCGAGCGCGGCGCCGTCGAGGCCCGCCTGGGCATCGAGAAGCGCGCGGACTGCGGCGGCCCGTGTCAGGCTCTGCCAGGCATGCTGGCCGTGAATGTCGACCAGCGCGTCGGCGGCCTCGCGCAGCTGCGCGAGCGTCGCCGGGCTGCCGTTGACCCAGGCGCGGCTCCTGCCTTGCGCGTCGATCGTCCGGCGCAGCAGCAGGCGGCCGGCCTCGTCGGGCGCGAAGCCGGCGGCGTCGAGCCAGAGCGCGAGCGAGGCGGGCGCATCGAACTCGGCGGCGATCTCGGCGCGCGCCGCGCCCTCGCGCACGACGCCGGCGTCGCCGCGGCTGCCCAGTGCGAGCTGCAGCGCATCGACGAGGATCGACTTGCCGGCGCCGGTCTCGCCGGTGAGGACGGAGAAGCCGTCCGCGAGGTCGACCTCCAGCTCGCGAACGATGACGAAGTCGCGCAGCGCCAGGCGTCTCAGCATGGCGTCACACGCCGACCACGCCTTCGGTCCAGTGCAGCTTGCGCCGCAGCGTGCCGTAGTAGCTCCAGCCGCGCGGGTGCAGGAAGCGCACCTGGTGCGCCGAGCGGCGCACGCGGATCACGTCGCCGTGCAGCAGGCTGGCCAGCGTCTGCATGTCGAAGTTGACGCTGGACTCGCGCCCGGCGGCGATCTCGATGGCGATTTCGGCGCTGTCGGGGATGACGATCGGCCGCGCCGTCAGCATGTGCGGCGCGATCGGCACCAGCACCCAGCCGGCGATGCCCGGGTGCAGCAGCGGCCCGCCGGCCGACAGCGAGTAGGCCGTCGAGCCGGTCGGCGAGGCGACGATCAGGCCGTCGGCGCGGAAGTTGGCGACGAACTCGTTGCCGACGTCGATCTTCAGCTCGACCATGCCCGAGGCGCCGCCGCGGCTGACGACCACGTCGTTCATCGCGATGCCGTGGAAGATCGATTCGCCGTCGCGCCAGACGCCGCCCTCGAGCATGGTGCGGTGCTCGATCTCGTAGTCGCCCGCGATGATCGGCGCCAGCGCCTCGGCGAAGGTGCCGGCGGCGATGTCGGTGATGAAGCCCAGCCGCCCCTGGTTGATGCCGACCAGCGGCAGGTTGTGGCGCGCGAGCTGGCGGGCGATGCCGAGCATGGTGCCGTCGCCGCCGACGACGATCGCGAGGTCGCACTGCCGGCCGAGCTCGTCGGGGGTGTGCACCGGGTAGTCGCCCATGCCGGTGTTGAGCGCGGTTTCGGTCTCGATCGAGACGTCGAGCCGGTGCCGCACCAGGAAGCGCGCGATGTCCTCCAGCAGTTCTCGGATGCCGCGTGCCTGGTACTTGCCGACGAGCGCGGCATGGCGGAATCGTGCGGCGGACATGCGCGGGATTACACCACAGCGCCCCTGGCGCGAGCCCTCGCGGCGGGGCACGCGCCCTACAATCCCGACCATGCTCGACGAACGGGCCAAGACCCTGCTCAGAGCGCTGGTCGAGCGCTACATCGCCGAAGGCCAGCCGGTCGGCTCGCGCACGCTGTCCAAGGCCTCGGGGCTGGAGCTGTCGCCGGCGACGATCCGCAACGTGATGGCCGACCTCGAGGAGCTGGGCCTGATCGCCAGCCCGCACACCTCCGCCGGCCGCGTGCCGACCGCGCGCGGCTACCGCCTGTTCGTCGACGCCATGCTGACGGCGCGGCCGGTGGCGCCGGAGCCGGCGGCCGAACTGCTCGGCGCGCGCGAGCGGCTGCAGCCCGACCAGCCGCAGCGCGTCATCGCGCAGGCGGCGCAGCTGCTGTCCAACCTGTCGAACTTCGTCGGCGTCGTCACCGCGCCGCGGCGCGGCAGCGTGTTCCGCCACATCGAGTTCCTGCGGCTGTCGGAGCGGCGCATCCTCGTCATCATGGTCGCTCCCGACGGCGACGTGCAGAACCGCGTCATCTTCACCGCGCACGACTACTCGCAGGCGCAGCTGGTCGAGGCCAGCAACTACCTGACCGCCAACTACGCGGGGCTGGCGATCGAGCAGGTGCGCGAGCGGCTGAAGGGCGAGGTCGACGCGCTGCGCGGCGAGATTGCCGCGCTGATGCACGCCGCCGTGCAGCCGGCCGGCGACGAGGAGACCGAGCAGGTCGTCATCTCCGGCGAGCGCAAGCTGCTCGCGGTGCGCGACTTCTCCAGCGACATGGACAGCCTGCGCCGCCTGTTCGACCTGTTCGAGCAGAAGACGCAGCTGCTGCGCCTGCTCGAGGTGTCGAGCCGCGCCGAAGGCGTGCGCATCTGGATCGGCGGCGAGAGCCAGGTCGTGCCCTACGAGGAGCTGTCGATCGTCTCGGCGCCGTACGAGGTCGACGGCCGCATCGTCGGCACGCTCGGCGTAATCGGGCCGACGCGCATGGCCTACGACCGCATGATCCAGATCGTCGACATCACGGCGCGGCTGGTGACGAACGCGCTGTCGCAGAAGTAGGTGCCGCGCACCGGCCCGCCCATAGAATCCGCGCGGGCCGTTAGCTCAGTCGGTTAGAGCAGAGGACTCATAATCCTTTGGTCGTTGGTTCGATCCCAACACGGCCTACCAACCGTCGATGACCCGCGGCGCCGGCCCGCGTCATCGCCCAATTCGACCTCATTCGGTGCGTTCCATCGAGGCGGTGTAGCTGCCCCGGCAGGCGGCACCGTTCAGTCGCGCGCGCTCGAGCAGCGCATGCTGGCATCCGAGCGCGTTGGCGGCCTGGCCCTTCCAGGCCTGCAGCGCCGGTTCCTGCAGCGCACGCCCGTAGGAGAAGCTCAGCTGCCAGGGCTGCGGGCCGGTCCGGTTCAGCGCGTCGAGGTTGGCGGTCGCTTCGGCGGGCGTCTGCCCTCCGGAGAGGAAATTGATGCTCGGCACGGCGGCCGGCACCGTTCGGCGCAGCACGCGCATCGTCCGCGCGGCGACCTCGGCGGGCGTCGCCTGCCGCGCGTGGTCCTTTCCCGGCACCACCATGCTCGGCTTGAGCAGCATGAGCTCCGGCACGACGCGGTGCCGATGCAAGGCATGAAAGACCGCGTGCAGCACGGCCTCGGTGACCTCGGCGCAGCGGTCCATGGAGTGGTCGCCGTCGATCAGCACCTCGGGCTCGACGATCGGGACGACTCCCTGTTCCTGGCAGATCGCGGCATAGCGCGCGAGCGCCTGCGCGTTGGCCTGGATCGCCAGCCCGCTCGGCAGCGTGTCCGAGACGTTGTAGACGGCACGCCACTTGGCGAAACGGGCGCCCTGCTGCCGGTAGCCGTCGAGGCGCTTGGCCAGGCCGTCCAGGCCCTGCGTGATCTCGTCGCCCGGCGCGAGGGCGAGCGGGATCTTGCCCGCGTCGACCTTGATGCCGGGCACGATCCCGTGCCGCGCCGCCAGTTCGGGCAGCGGCGTGCCGTCGTCGGCGCGCTGGCCGAGCGTCTCCTCGTACAGGATGACGCCGCTGATGAATTCGCCGAGCCCCGGCGTGCCGAGGATCAGCGCGCGATAGGCACGCCGGTGTTCCTCGGTCGACTCGACGCCGATCGCCTTGAACCGCTTGGCGATCGTCGGACTGCTTTCGTCGGCGGCGAGGATGCCCTTGCCTTTCTGGACCATCGCGTTCACGGTGGCTCGGAGTTCGGTTTCGGCGCTCATGGGATGTCTCCGGTTGGACGGGCCGGGTCCGCGAACGCAATGCGCTGCGGGCCGACTTGTCGCACACTGAGTGTGGCCCGCACGCCGATGCGGGGCTTGATCATGCTCAACCCACACGGCCTGCCGATCGCCATGTCGACCCCCGAAGAACTCGCGCCCCTGCACGCCGACATGACCGCCTGGCGG
>JBLMVT010000011.1:0-6759 GCA_050256835.1 Betaproteobacteria bacterium
CACGCCTAGATGCGCCGGCTCGGTGGCGCGGAACACGGCGGCGCAGTCGTGCGCCTTATCGATCGAGTACTTCTCGGCGACGCGCAGCGTCGCCAGCGGCGCCCCGTCGTCCGGGTCGACCAGCGCGACCTCCTGGCCGGGCGCCAGCGGCGCCGCGGTCGTCGCGTCGGTCGACAGCGTGATCGGGATCGGCCAGAACAGGCCGCCGGCCGTGCGCATCTCGTCGCACACGCCGCGCCAGTCGGCCTGCGTCATGAAGCCGTCGAGCGGCGTGAAGCCGCCGATGCCGAGCATGATCAGGTCGCCGCGCTCGCGCGAACTGACGCGTACGCGCGGCAGGCCGAGCGCGCGCCGCCGCTCCGCCTCGAGCGCCGCTCCCTCGAGCAGCAAGGGGCGCAACCCGCCGCCGCCGTGCGGCGTGACCAGGCTGCTCATCGGTGCCCCGCGGCGTGGCGCGCCGCCCCTGCAACGCTTCGTTGGCGATCCATCGGTGTTCCGAAGTGCGCTGTCGACGATGCATTGGGCGCGCCCGGCCGGGCCGGCGCTATTACCGCAATGGGGAGGGGGCATAACCCTTTTGGGTTAGCGGCGTCGTCCGGGTTGCGCAACGTCAAGGCGGACGCATTGCCAGGGCCCGGGTGCGCCGGCAGGCCGCCCTCGATGGTGTAGCTTCGCAGCGTCGGTGCAGCACGCGCACAGCGCAACGGGAATGCCGGGCATGAATCACACCCCTCGGGGTACCCCGGGTGACAACCGATGGCAGTCGCAGGCGCCATCGCCTCCAATCGCGCAGATGCATCATCCGACCGCGTTGCTGGCCGAGATCACGGCCGACCTGTCGGCGGGCAGCGACCTGCCCGCGCTGCTGAAGCGCTTCCTGGAGCCGGTCGTACGGCTGGCCGGGGCGCGCGCCGGCGCGGTGCGGGTGCTGTCCGAGGACGGCCGCCGCCTCGAGCTGGTCAGCGAGGTCGGGCTGCCGGCCCAGGTCTCGGGCGCCGAGCGGGCGGTCGACCGCCATTGCGGCGTCTGCGGCGCCGCCGCCGACGGCGACGGCATCGCCTGGTCGCGCAACCTCGAGTCCTGCGCCCGGCGCAGCGCCGCCGCCTACTTCGGCCACGACTGCCGGCGCGTCATGGCGGTCCCGCTGCAGCACCGCGCGCGGGTGCTCGGCATCTACAACCTGTTCTTCGAGCGCGACGAGGAACCGGCGGCCGAGGTCGCGAAGGTGCTGAAGTCGGTCGGCGAACTGCTCGGGCTGGCGCTGCACGATGCGCGCCTGGAGCGCGAGAACCTGCGCGCCACCATCGCCGGCGAGCGCCAGATGATGGCCGCCGAGGTGCACGACTCGGTGGCACAGACGCTGGCCTTCGTGAAGATGCGCATGCCGCTGCTCGAGGAGGCCGTGCTTGACCACGACGACGCGCGCTCGATGCGCTACATCGGCGAGGTGCGGCAGGCCCTCAGCCAGGCGCACGGCAGCCTGCGCGAGATCATCAGCCACTTCCGCGCGCCGCTCGACCCGCGCGGCCTGCTGCACGCGCTGCAGGCCAGCGCCGAGGGCTTCCGGCTGCGCACCGGGGTCGAGATCCGCTTCGACAACCGCGCCGGCCGCCTCAGCCTCACCGCGGCGCAGGAGGCGCAGGTGTTCCACATCGTCCAGGAGGCGCTGGCCAACACCGAGAAGCACGCCGCGGCGCGCCACGCGCGGCTGGCGGTCGAGCAGCACGACGACGAGCTGGAAGTCGTCGTCGAGGACGACGGCGCGGGGTTCACCGCCTGCGACGGCGCTCCGGGCCATCACGGCATGAAGATCATGGACGAGCGTGCGCGCCGGCTGGGCGGCAGGCTCGAACTGGGCGAGCGCGAGGGCGGCGGCGCACGCGTGTGCCTGCGCTTCCCGCTGCAGCCGGCCGCGGCGCGGCCATGAGCGCCTCCGTGAGCGAGACCGCTGTGCTGCGCATCGTGCTGGTCGACGACCATGCGCTGTGCCGCAACGGCCTGAGCGACCTGCTGCACCAGCGGGGCAACATGCAGGTGGTGGCGTCCACCGGCGATCCGGATCGGGTCGTGCCGCTGCTGCGCGAACATCGCCCCGACCTCGTCGTGCTCGACCTGCGCATGCCGACCGTCGACGGGCTCACACTGCTGCGGCGCATCCGCGCCGAAGGCGTCGATACGCCGGCGCTGATCCTCACGATGAGCGATGCCGAGGCCGACCTCGGCGCGGCGCTGCGCGCCGGCGTGCGCGGCTACCTGCTCAAGGACATGGAGCCCGAGGAGGTGATCGGCGCCATCACGCGGGCGGCGCGTGGCGAACTGGTGGTCGCGCCGGCGATGACGCTCAAGCTCGCGCAGATGCTGCAGCCCGGCGCCAAGGGTGTCGGCCGCGACGAGCTGATCGCCTCGCTGACCGAACGCGAGCGCCAGATCCTCGACCACCTCGCGCGCGGCGAGAGCAACAAGGCGATCGCGCGCGCGCTCGACATCAGCCACGACACCGTCAAGCTGCACGTGCGCCACATTCTCGCCAAGCTCAACCTCAGTTCGCGGGTCGAGGCGGCGGTGTTCGCCGTCGAGTCGCGGACGGCGCAGCGCTAGCCGGGGATCGCCTCCAGCGCCGGCGCGGCGCACGCTTCATCGCGCCAAGCCAGCCGCTCGCGCAGCCGCACGACCTCGCCGACGACGATCAGGCTGGGCGAGCGCAGCCGCGCCCGCTCGACGCGCCCGGCCAGGTCGGCCAGCGTGCCGGCGACGACGCGCTGCTCCGGCGTCGTGCCCTGCTGCACCACGGCCGCCGGGTGCGTCGCGGGTAGGCCGTGCGCGACCAGCCGCTCGCAGATGCGCGGCAGCGCGGCCAGCCCCATGTAGATGACGATGGTCTGGCGCGGCCGCGCCAGCGCCGGCCAGTCGAGGTCGCAGTCGCCGTCCTTGAGTCGGCCGGTGACGAACACGCAGGCCTGGGCGTGGTCGCGGTGGGTGAGCGGAATGCCGGCGTAGGTGGACGCGCCGCAACCCGCGGTGACACCCGGGACGACCTCGAAGGCGATGCCCGCAGCGGCGAGCTGCTCGAGCTCCTCGCCGCCGCGGCCGAACACGAACGGGTCGCCGCCCTTCAGGCGGATCACCTCCACGCCGCTGCGCGCCAGCCGCACCAGCAGGGCGTTGATCTCCGCCTGCGGCATGGCGTGCCGGCCGGCTTGCTTGCCGGCATAGATGCGCCGGGCGTCGGGCGCGACCAGTTCGAGCACCTCCGGCGAGACCAGATGGTCGTAGACGACGACCTCGGCTTGCGCCAGCAACCGCGCGGCGCGCAGCGTCAGCAGCTCGGGGTCGCCCGGCCCGGCGCCGACCAGGATCACACGGCCGGCCGGGCCAGGGCGCAGGCGGCGCCGCGCGCGCAGGTCGACGACCGGGTTCATGGGCCGGCCGCGCCCGGCGCCTGCGCGGGCGGGACGAAGATGAAGTCGAACCGGCCCGGCTCGAGTTCGACGAAGTCGAGCACCGTGCCTTCGAGCAGTGCGTCGCTGCCGGCGGCGACGAGCACCGTCAGGCCGTCGAACTCGCGCGGCAGGTCGCCGCTGCGGACCTCATCGAAGCCCATGCCGTAGGCGATCGAGCCGTCGTTCTCGCGGCGCGCGGCCACGCGCAGCGCCAGCCCCTGGGCGTCGCTGCGGGCGGCGGCCTCGATCACTTCGCGCGCCGCGGCGCTGGTGACGCTGAACATCAGTGCTCCCCCTTGGTCCTGAGCAGCCCGGCCAGCCGGTTGCCCTGCTTCTGCGGCCCGCCGCGCGGGAAGATGACGTGCAGGTAGTGGTTGTTGCCGCGCTCGGGCCCCCAGACCTTCGCGAAGTGGCGGATCATCACGCGCACCTGGGCCTGCACGCCGTGCTGCTGGTAGTGCTCGCGCAGGAAGCGGATGACCTGCCAGTGCTCGTCGGTCAGCGCGAGGCCTTCCTCGCGCGCCTGGGCGCGGGCGAAGCCCTCGGACCAGTCGTCGAGATGGCGCAGGTAGCCCTCGGAGTCGGTCTCGACCTTGCGGCCCTCGACGAACAGGATGCGGGTGGCGGGAGCGATCATCGGTGGTCTCTTCCTCCTCAGGCGGCGAGCGCCTCGGCGGCGCGGCGACGGCGCGCCGCCGAATCGCGCACGAAGTCGACGAAGCGCGTCGGCCAGTCGGTGCCGGTCGCGCCTCGCAGGTGGGCGTAGGAGGCCAGCACGTTGCGGTGCACGAGGCCGTCGTGCGCGCCGTCGATGCCGTGGCCCCGCGTCACGCGGTAGGCGAAGCGCGCGCCGGGCGGCAGGCCGACCAGGCGCGAATGGTGGAACTCGTGCGCGCGCAGCCCGGCGCCGCACGCCGCCCACGGGTGGTCGGCCGTCGCCTCGAGGTGCACGTAGCCGCGACCGACCGGGCGCGGGTCCATCACCGCGTCGCCGGGCAGCGCGCCGACCATCGCGCGGCGCCGGCCGTTCCACTCGATCGAGCGCGCCAGGTACATCAGGCCGCCGCATTCGGCGTGGACCGGCAGGCCGTCGTCAATCGCCTCGCGCAGCTCGCCGCGAAGCGGGGCGTTGGCTTCGAGCTCAGCCGCGAACAGCTCGGGGAAGCCGCCGCCGATGAATACGCCGTCGAGTGCCTCGGGCAGCCGCGCGTCGTGCAGCGTGTCGAACGGCAGCAGCCGCGCGCCCGCCGCCTGCAGAGCGGCGAGATCGTCCGGGTAGTAGAAACCGAACGCCTTGTCGCGCGCGATGCCGATGCGCAGCGGGCGGCCGGCGGCGCTGCGCGGTTCGGGGCGCGCGGATCGAACCGCCGCGAACGGGCGCGCCGTTTCCGCCACGGCGAGCAGCCGCCCGAGATCGACCTGCGCGGCGACCACGGCGCCGATCGAGCGCACCCGCGCCGCCGCGTCGTCGGTCTCGCCGTCGGGCTGCAGCCCGAGATGCCGCTCGGGCATCGCCAGCCGCGCGTCGTGCGCCACCGCGCCGAGCACCGGCACGTCGGTGTAGTGCTCGATGACCGCGCGCAGCTTGGCTTCGTGGCGCGCGCCGCCGAGCTGGTTGAGGATGACGCCGGCGATGTTCACGCCGCGGTCGAACGCCTGGTAGCCGAGGATCAGCGGGGCGATGCCGCGCGTCATGCCGCGCGCGTCGATCACCAGCACGACCGGCAGGCCCAGCGTTCGCGCCAGCGTTGCATTGCAGTTGCTGCCGTCGAGAGCGAGGCCGTCGTACAGCCCCTTGTTGCCCTCGACGAGCGCGAGGTCGGCATCGGCGGCATGCGCGGCGACGCACTGCGCGATCGCGTCGTCGCCGCTCAGGTAGGGGTCGAGGTTGAGGCAGGGCCGGCCGGCGGCGCGCGCCAGCCACGTCGGATCGATGTAGTCGGGCCCCTTCTTGAACGGCTGCACGCGCAGCCCGCGCGCGGCGAGCGCGGCGGCCAGCGCGAGCGCGATCGTCGTCTTGCCCGAGGACTTGTGCGCGGCGGAGACGAAGATGCCCGCCATCACGCGTCCCCCAGTTCCACGCGCTCGGGAACGAACGGCAGCAGCCGCGTCCCGATCATCGTGATCAGCGCGGCCAGCGCGAGGCCGCCGACGCCGAGCAGGATCTCGGGCAGGCGCGGCACGTAGCCGTTGACGACGCCGTCGGCGAAGCTGCTGCGCACCTCGAAGCCGGGGAACAGCGCCAGCGGATACGCCTGCCCACCGATGATCGTCACGTACATCTGCGCCAGGCCGCCCGCGGCCACCAGCAGCGCGGCCAGCGCGACGGCGCGGCGCGAGTCGGGAGCGCGCAGCAGCAGCACGATCGGCAGCACGCCGCCCGCCACGACCTGGCCGAGCCAGAACAGCGCGGTGTGTACGCCGCCGTCGAGCAGCACGAAGTGCTCGAAGCCGGCGCGCCGCGCCACGTACAGGCCCGCCAGGTGCTGCACGGCGACGAAGTACAGACCGGCGGCGACGAAGATCGCCTGCAGCCGCGCCAGCCGGGCCAGCGAGCCGTCGGCGAGCGCCCCGCCCGCCGCCGCGCGCGCGGCCAGCAGCGCGAGCAGGAACAGCGCCGTCCCGTACGACAGCGACAGCGCGACGAAGGTCGGCGCCAGCAGCGCGCTGTCGTAGCCCTGGCGGGCGACGAGGAAGCCGAAGATCGACCCGGTGCCGGTGGTCAGCGCCAGCCGCCAGAGGAAGGCCGCGAGGCCGACGCGCGACGACAGCCGGTTCATGCGCCGCTCGAGCATCGTCCACAGGTAGGCCGCGACGATGACGAGAAAGCCCGTGTAGAGGAAGACGTTCCAGGCGAAGATCGACTTGAAGTTGTAGTGGGTCAGGGCGACGACCAGCCGGTCGGGCCGGCCGAGGTCGAGCACCAGCACCGCCAGCCCGCCGACCAGCAGCGCGATGGCGAGCAGCCCCGACAGCGGTGCCAGCGGCTTGTACGCGGTGCGGCCGAACACCGAGGCGACCGAGGCGGCGTTGAGCGCACCCGAGGCGGCGACGATCAGGAACACGGCGAACACGTGCGGCAGGCCCCAGACGATCTGGTTGTCCATGCCGGTGACGACGTGGCCGCGGTGCTCCATCACCAGCGCGGCGCCGAGCGCGGCGGCGAGCAGCGCGCCGGGCACGGCGAGCGCCAGCGTGAAGCCGAGCGGCGGGGTCTTGAGGGCGCGCAGTGCGGCGGTCGTCATCGCGTCAGATCCCCAGGTAGCGCACGCCGGGGTCGACCGCGAGGTCCTCGCGCACGGCCCGCGCGGCGTGGCGT
>JBLMVT010000012.1:0-29159 GCA_050256835.1 Betaproteobacteria bacterium
CGCGTGCGCATCACGGTGCAGCTGATCGACGCCGAGACCAACCGCCACCTCTGGGCCGAGCGCTACGACCGCGAGCTGGCCGACATCTTCGCGATCCAGGACGAGGTCACGCAGGCGATCGTCGCCACCCTGCCCGGGCGCGTCGAGGCCGCCTCGCGCGACCGCGCTGCGCGCAAGACGCCCGACAGCCTGGCCGCCTGGGAATGGGTGCTCAACGCCAAGACGCTGCACCACCGCAGCCAGCCCGAGGCCAACGCGCAGGCGCAGGCGATGCTCGAGCGCGCGCTCGCGCTCGACCCGAGCTACGCCCACGCGCACGCCTGGAAGGCCTGCGTGCTCGGCCAGACCTGGGTCAACGGCTGGTGCGCCGACCGCGAGGCGACGCAGGCGCTGATCGCCGCCGAGCTGCAGCGCGCGCTGGCGCTCGACAACAACGACAGCGACACGCACCGCATCCTGGCCGCGGTGCACCTGATCCGCAACCAGCACGACCGCGCGCTCTACCACCAGCAGCGCGCGCTCGAGCTGAACCCGAACGACGACCTGATCGTCGTGCAGCAGGGCGAGATGCTGACCTGGATCGGCGAGCCCGAGGCCGGCATCGAGTGGATCAGGAAGGCGATGCGGCTCAACCCGTACCACCCCGAGCGCTTCTGGAGCCACCTCGGGCGCGCCTACTTCGTCGCCCGCCGCTACGCCGAGGCGATCGACGCCTTCGTCCGCATCACCGCGCCGGAGCCGACGCACCACGCCTTCCTCGCCGCCTGCCATGCGCGGCTCGGCGACGCCGCCGCCGTGCCGCCGCACCGCGCGGCGGTGCTCGCCGCCGCGCCGCAGTACACCGTCGAGGCCTGCCTCGCGACGCAGTACTACCGCCGCGACGAGGACCGCGAGCACCACCGCCAGAGCCTGCTGGCGGCCGGCTTCGCGCCCTGAGCGACGCGGCTCAGCCGCGCAGCCGGTACGCCGGCAGCGGCCGGTGGAAGCCCCTGAGCCGAAGCTCGCCGGCGGACTCGGCGGCGAAGTCGCCTTCCAGCTCGGCCATGACGCGCTGCGCCACCAGCACCTCGCCGGCGCGCGCCTCGCCGCACAGGCGCGCCGCGAGGTTGGTGACGGTGCCGATGGCGCCGTAGTCGATGCGCCCCGGAAAGCCGATGCCGCCGAGCGTGGCGAAGCCCTGCGCGATACCGACGCCCATGCCGAGGTCGTAGCCGCGCTTGCTCCAGCCGGCGGCCAGCCGCGCCACCTCGCGCTGCATCGCCAGCGCCATGCGCGCGGCACGCTGCGCCGGGTCGGGCACCGGCTGCGGGTCGTTGAAGAAGACCATGATGCCGTCGCCCGTGAAGCGTTCCAGCGTGCCTTCGTGATCGAGGATCAGGCGCCCCATCGCGGCGTGGTACTCGGCCAGCACGCCCATCACCTCCTCCGGGTCGGCGGTCTCGGTGAACGCGGTGAAGCCGCGCAGATCCAGGAAGACGACGGTGATCTCGCGGCGGTGGCTCTTCAGAGGATCGTCGGCGCCGCCGCCGACGATCGCCTCGGCGAGCTGCGGCGAGAAGAAGCGCTTGAGCCGCCCGACGCGCTCGAGCTCGCGCACGCCCTCGGCCACGCGCTGCTCGAGCGAACGGTTCCATTCGGCCAGCTCGGCCTTCTGCCGCTGCACCTCGTCGTACAGCGTCTTGATGCGCAGCAGCGAGCGCACCCTGGCCAGCAACTCGGCCTGGTTGACCGGCTTGGTGAGGAAGTCGTCGGCGCCGGCCTCCAGCCCCTTGACGCGCTCGGCCGCAGGGTCGAGCGCGGTGACGAGCACGATCGGCAGCATGGCATGGCGCGGGTCGGCGCGCACCGCCTGGCAGACCTCGTAGCCGCTCATGCCCGGCATCATCACGTCGAGCAGGACCAGGTCGGGCGCCTCGGCCTCGATCGCTGCCAGCGCCTCGGCGCCCGATGCCGCGGTGACCGTCGCGTAGCCCTTCACGCCGAGCACGTCGGCGAGCAGCTTGACGTTCTTGGCGACGTCGTCGACGACGAGGATCTTTTGCACGTCAGAGCGGCCTGCGGCCGCCGGCGAGGAAGCGCTGCACCGTGTCGAGGAAGGCCTTCAGCGCGATCGGCTTGGTGACGTAGGCGTCGAAGCCCGAGGCGACGATCTTCTGCTGCTCGTCGGGCATCACCGAGGCCGACACGGCGAGCACCGGCGTGGCCGCCAGGGCCGCGTCCTTGCGGATCGTGGCCAGCGCCGTGATGCCATCGATGTCGGGCAGCTGGATGTCCATCAGGATCAGGTCGGGGCGGCGCTCCGACGCCAGCCGCACGCCCTCCCCGCCGGTCACGGCCTCGATCGTGTCGTGACCCTGGTGGCGCAGGATGTCGCGCACCAGCTTCATGTTCTTTTCGTTGTCCTCGACGATCAGGATGGTGCTCATGGGGTGGCTCCCACCGCCTCCGGCGTGCGCTCGGGAAGGATAAAGGCAAACGTCGATCCCCGGCCCGGCGCGCTCTCGACGCGGATCGTTCCGCCGTGCAACTCGACGAAGCGCCGGGCCAGTGACAGCCCGAGGCCGGTGCCCTCGCTCTTGCGCAGGTAGTCGCCGCTGGCCTGGCGGAATTCCTCGAACACGAGAGCCTGCTGGTCGGGCGCGATGCCGACGCCGGTGTCGATCACGGCGATCTCGACCGCGCCGTTGCTGCGCCGCGCGCGCAACGTGACGCGGCCGCCGGGCGGAGTGAACTTGACCGCGTTCGACAGCAGGTTGATGACGATCTGCTTGACCTTGCGCGCGTCGGCCACCCACTCGTCGACCCCCTCGCCCACGTCGAGCGTCAGCATCAGGCCGTGGCGGGTGGCGCGCTCGCGCACCAGCGTCATCGAGTTGTCGAGCAGCAGCCCGAGGTCGAACGACGACAGCTCCAGCTCCATGCGGCCGGCCTCGATCTTCGACAGGTCGAGGATGTCGTTGATGAGCGAGAGCAGGTGCTGCCCGGAGGAGTGGATGTCGCGCAGGTATTCGAGCTGCTTCTCGTTGACCTCGCCGAACATCTGCTCGGCCAGCACCTCGGAAAAGCCGATGATGGCGTTCAGCGGCGTTCGCAGCTCGTGGCTCATGTTGGCGAGGAACTCGCTCTTGTGCTTGTTGGCCGTCTCGAGTTCACGGCTCTTGGCCTGGATCTCCTCGAACAGCCGCGCGTTCTGGATCGCGATCACCGCCTGGTCGGCGAAGGTCCTGAGCAGCGCGATCTCCTTGTCCGAGAACGGGCCGGCGGTGCTGCGTGCCACGCTGATGACGCCGATGCCGCGGCCCTCCCACAGCAGCGGCGCGAGGATCAGCGAGCGGGTCCCGACGGTGCTCGCGGCACGCCTGACGTAGGGCGGCACGTCGGCGCCATGCTCGACGTCCGGGTAGTGCATGACGCGCCGCTCCAGGATGGCCGAGCCCGAACCCGACTCGCGCGACAGCGGCACGGGGAAGCTGCGGGCGAAGTCCTCGCGGTTCGCCGCCGGGCCGTGCTGCGCCACGAGGTGGATCAGGCCATCCTCGCCGACCAGGTTGATCGCCATGTGCAGGCCGCCGAACAGCCGCTCGCAGCTGGCCAGGATCGCCTCGAACACCGGCGTCGCGTCGGCCACCGAGCCGCTGATCACCTGCAGGATCTGCGCGGTGGCAGTCTGCTGCTCGAGCGCCTCGCGTGTCTCGTTGAACAGGCGCACGTTCTCGATCGCAATCACCGCTTGGTCGGCGAAGGTCTGCACCAAAGCGATCTCCGCTGGAGTGAACGGGCGCACCTGCTTGCGCAGCAGGCCGATCGTGCCGATGGCGGCGCCTTCACGCATCATCGGTACGGCCAGCACGGTGCGAAAGCCGTGGCGACGCTGCACCTCGCGCGCGTCGGGATACTGCGTGTCGACGAGCGGCTCAATGTCCTCGATGTGCACCACGCGGCGCTCGACGAAGGCGCGCCCGACGGTGGAGGTCGCTCGCATCGGCAGCAGCTCGCCGCGGCCGCGCTGCGTGCCGTCGGCGCTTCGGTAGCCGGTCATCGCGCGCAGCCGGTCGCCGTCGGGCAGCCAGATGCGGCTGCCCTCGGCGCGGCACAGCGCCGCCGAACGCTGCGCCACCGCGTCGAGCACCGGCTGCACGTCCGTGGGCGACTCGCTGATCACGCGCAGGATGTCGCTCGTCGCCGTCTGCCGCTCGAGCGCCTCCTTGGTCTCGTTGAACAGGCGCACGTTCTCGATCGCGATCACGGCTTGGTCGGCGAAGGTCTGCAGCAGTCGCACCAGTTTGTCGGCGAACGGCCCCGGCTCCTCGCGACAGACCGCTATCGAGCCGATGACCTGGCCCTCGCGCAGCATCGGCACCGCCATATTGCTGCGGAAGCCGGCGCGCCGCGTCGCATCCTTGAGCGCGTAGTCCGGGTCGGCGAGCACGTCGGCGATCTGCACCGGCCGGCGCTCGAGGATCGCGCGCGCGGTGATGGCGCCGCGGCCGACCTTCATCGGGAACGCTTGGCGCATGGCCTCGGCCGCCTGGGCCGTCACGCCACGGTAGGCCACCAGCTGGACCTGGTCCCCTTCGAGCCGCGCCACGCCGCCGATGTTCGCGCCGCTCAGCGCCATCGCGTGCTCGGCGATCGCGTCGAACACCGGCTGCACGTCGGTCGGCGACTCGCTGATGACTTTGAGGATGTCGGCCAGCGCGGTCTGCTGCTCGAGCGCCTCGCGCGTCTCGTTGAACAGGCGCACGTTCTCGATCGCGATCACAGCCTGGTCGGCGAAGGTCTGCAGCAGCCGCACCAGCTTGTCGGGGAACAGGCCGGGCGCCTCGCGGCAGACCCCGAGCGACCCGATCACCTGGCCCTCGCGCAGCAGCGGGACGGCCATGTTGGCGCGATAGCCGGCGCTGCTGGCTGCCCCCTTCAGGCCGTAGTCCGCGTCCGCCAGCACGTCGGGAATCTGCACCGGCGCGCGCTCCTGGATCGCCCTGACCAGCGTCGCGCGGCGCCCGAGCGGCATCGGATAGGCGGCGCGCATCGTCTCGGCGGCCTCGGGCGACGTGCCGCGGAAGGCGACCAGGTGCACCGACTCGCCGTCGAAGCGGGCGACGGCGCCGATCATCGCCCCGCACAGCGTCATGGCGCGCTCGGCGATGGCGTCGAACACCGGCTGCACGTCGGTCGGCGACTGGCTGATGACCTTGAGCACCTCGGCGGCGGCGGTCTGCTGCTCGAGCGCCTCGCGCGTCTCGTTGAACAGGCGCACGTTCTCGATCGCGATCACCGCCTGGTCGGCGAAGGTCCCCGCCAGCGCGATCTCTGGGTCGGTGAAGGCGCCGCGCGCGACGCGCAGCACGGCAATGCCGAACTCGGCGCGCCCGCCGCGCACCATCGGCACGAACAACCCCGATCCGTAGCCCAGCGCGACCGCCAGCTCGCGCATGCGCGGCAACTGGGGGATGGCCGCCTCGGTGTCGGCAATGTTGAGCACGCGCGCATCGAGCATGCACGTGCCGATGGCGCTGCCGCGGTCGAGCGGCCAGTGCGCGAGCACCTTCCCGGCCGCCTCGTCGAGCGCCTCGTCGCGCGCCACGGCGAGCGGCTCGATCAGGCCGTCGCGGGCGCGCACCAGCACGGCAGTGCGGCCCTGGAACAGGCGCTGGCAGGCGTGCACGATGGCCTCGAACACCGGCTGGGTGTCGGTCGGCGAGCTGCTGATGACGCGCAGGATCTCGGCGATCGCAGTCTGCTTGTCGAGCGCCTCGCGCGTCTCGTTGAGCAGCCGCACGTTCTCGATCGCTATCACCGCCTGGTCGGCGAAGGTCTGCAGCAGCTCGATCTGCCGCGGCGGCGTCGGCCCCGGGTCCGGCCACGCCAGCACGATGGCGCCGACCGGCACGCCGTCCTTCAGCAGCGGCGCGCCGATCATGCGGCGCCACCGGCCGAGGTGCGCGTTCGTCTGGTCGTAGTCGGGGTCGGAGAAGGTGTCCTCCTCGACCTGCAGCCGGCCCGATAGGATGACGCGGCCGCTGATCATCTGGCGGCTCGGCGGGCCGGGGTAGAAGCGGCGCGCGTCCTCGATCGCCTCGGCCGTCCAGTTGCGAACCGCCACCTGGTGCACCAGCTCGCCGTCGTAGCGGAAGATCGCCGACAGCGGCGTGCCGAACAGCCGCGTTGCGCTGTCGAGGATCGCCTCGAACACCGGCGCGACGTCGGTTGTCGACCGGCTGATGACCCGCAGCACCTCGCTGATCGCGGTCTGCTGGGCGAGCGACTCGCTCAGCTCGGCGGTGCGCTGCTCGACCTTGCGCTCGAGCCCGGCGTACGACTCCTGCAGCGCCGCGGCCATGCGGTTGAACTGCTCGGCCAGGCCCTCCAGTTCGTCGCCGGTCTTGACCACGATGCGCCGCTCGAGCTCGCCGGCGCCCAGGCGCACCGCGCCTTCCTGGATGCTGCGGATCGGCCGCACCAGCGCGCGCGCGAGGAAGAAGCTCGCCACCATGGACAGCAGCAGTCCCGCGGCGAGCAGCAGGCCCAGCCGCTCGACCGAGGCGTACAGCGGCGCCAGCGCCTCGGCGCGCGGCGACTCGACGAACACCTGCCAGCCGAGCGTGCGGATCGGCGCGTGTGCGGCAAACACCGGCTGGCCGGCGAGGTCGTGCGCCTCCGGCGCAGCCTCCGCGCCCAGCGCCGCCACCTGCGGCAGCGAACGCATGTCGATCTTCTTCAGCACCAGGCTGATGTCGGGGTGGGCGATCAGCGTTCCGGTGTCGTCGACCACGTAGGCCAGACCCTTCTTGCCGACGTGGATGCGCGACACCACCTCCCACACGAACTTGAGGTTGACCTCGGCCGCCGTGACGCCGCCGGCACCACCGGCCGGCCGCGCGATGGTGAGGTAGGGCTCGGTTTCCTTGCGGAAATACACCGGGCCGGTCCAGGTCTTGCCGGATTTCGCGACGAGGAAGCGAGGCTCCTTCGACACGTCGGTGCCGGCGCTGATCGTGTCCATCGCCAGCCGCGACACGCGCAGCTGCTCGTGGCCGGTGGCGTCGATCCAGGCCACCTCGGTGATCGCCGGCACCTGGCGCAGCAGCTTGAGGTATTCGATGCGCCGGCCCTCGACCGGGTTGCCGCCGCCGGCATCGAGCGTCGGCAGCGCCGTCCAGCCGAGCTGCTGCTCGATGCCCTGCACGTACTGCTCGATGCGCGTCGCCGCACCCTCGGCCTTCTCGACCTGCAGCGCGACCAGGTGCTGGCGTGTCTCGCGCCACGAGAAATACAGGCTGACCGCGCTGGCCGCCAGCAGCATGCCGCCAACCAGCGCGATGATCAGCAGCGCGTACTTGGGGAATAGGCGCCAGCGGCGGGCGGTCATTCGATCACTTGGTCGGCGCCAAGCAGCACCTGCTCGGCGACGTGCAGACCCTGGGCCCGCCCAGCCTTCAGGTTGACGACGAACTCGAACTTCGCTGGCTGCTGGACCGGCAGTTCCGCCGGACTCGCGCCGCGCAAAATGCGATCGACATAAACGGCCGCGCGCCGATACTGGTCGCGGAGGTCGACGGCGTACGACATCAGCCCACCGGCTTGCGTGAAGACACTGTGCGGATACATGGCCGGCCGTCGCAGCGCGGCGATCGCCTCGACGATGCCGCGGCGCGCAACGAAGTAGAGCGTGTCGTCCTGCACGAACCACGCATCTTCGGCCGCATGGGCCATGATGGCCGGCCGCAGTTGCTCCTCGGCGCCTGCCCGGGCAAAGGTGAGCCGCAAACCAAGCGACTGTGCCGCCCGCTCGGTCTCGGGCTGCGCTTCCGGTCGGCCCGACAGCACCGCGACGCGCGCGATGCCGGGGAATGCCTCCTTCAGCAGCTGCATGCGCTTGCCGATCAGCTCGTCGCTCAGCGTCGCGAAGCCAGTGAGGTTGCCGCCCGGTCGCGCCAGGCTCGCCACCAACCCCATGCCGACCGGCCTAGGGACCGCGGCAAACACGACGGGGATCGATGACGTCGCCGCCCTGGCCGCCGCCGCCGCGTTGCCTCCTGACGCCAGGATCACATCGGGACGCTGAGCGACGATTGCCGAGGCCAATGCTGGAAAGCGCTCCACGCGACCCTCGGCGAAGCGACGCTCGAGCACGAGATCGCGGCCCTCGACCCAGCCTTGAGCGCCCAGCTCGCCCCAGAAAGCGTCCCAGATCGCCTGCGTCTCGGGCGAGTCGGGACGCGAATTGCCCAGCCAGCCGATGCGCGGCAAGGTGCCGCGCTCGCGCGCCCACACCGGCTGCAATGCGAACAAAGCGCTGGCTGCGAAGAAGGCACGGCGGGCGGTCATTCGATCACCCGGTCCACGCGCAGCAGGAACGCCGGCGGCAGCGCGATGCCGAGCGCGCCAGCGACCCGCCGGTTCACGACGAGTTCGAAGCGGTTGGGCTGCTCGACCGGAATGTCCGCCGGCTGCACGCCATTCAGCACCTTGTCGACCAGATGAGCGGAGCGGCGCAACTGGTCGTCGAGCGCACCGCCGTAGGCGAACAGTGCGCCGCCCTCGACCGCCTGGCTGCGGGTCGCCACGACCGGCACGCCATGTGTCGAGGCCAGCGCCGCCAGGTGCGCCGCGAGGTTGCCAGCGAGCGTCGAGCCGGTGAGGACGACGTCGACCTTCTGGGCCAGCAGTCGGGTCAGGGCGGCCTCGGTCTGCGCCGGATTCGACCCCTCGGCAACGATCATCGTGAAGCCGAGGTCCGGCGCAACCGCCCTGATCGCCGCCAGGTCGAAGTTCGCCCGGGGGTCGCGCCGGTCACCGATGTAGCCGATGCGCCGTGCAGCCGGCAGTGCCTCGCGTACCAGATCGAGCCGCTTCGGTCCCAGCGAATCGGCGATCGTGACGATCCCGGTCACGTTGCCGCCGGGTCGAGCCAGGCTGGCGACGAGTCCGGCGCCGATCGGATCGCTGCCGGTCGCGAACACGATCGGGATCGTCCGCGTGGCGGCGCGCGCAGCAACCGCAGCGGACTGCGGCGGCGCATAGATCACCTGCGGCGCGCGCGCGACCAGTTCGGCGGCCGCCCGGGTCAGCACTTCGGCACGGTCGTCGCCATAGGCTCGGTCGTACTCGATGCTGCCGCCCTCGATCCAGCCGATGCGCCTCATCTCGTCGTAGAACGGTGCCAGCGTCGCTTCCTCCTTCGCGCGCGTGCTGGGCGCCAGCACGCCGACCTTGCGCACGATCCGGCGGGGGTCCTGAGCCAGCGCGTCGTGGCTGAACGGCTGAATCGTGGCAGCCAGCGCACCGGTGATGATCCGCCGGCGTTTCATTCGATCACCCTGTCGGGGCGCAGCACGATCGACAGCGGCCCGAAGGGCCTCGCCGGTCGAGTCGCGTCGTCTTGCATCACATCACCCCTCCGTGTCAGCGGGCCGGCCGCGCGGCGATTGTCGCCGCACGCAGCCGGACTTTCACTCGATGACTTCGTCCGCGCGCGATAGCAGCGTGTCGGGCAGTGCCAGGTCGAGCGCGCGCGCGGTGCGCAGGTTGACGACCAGCCTCAGGCGCGTCGGCCGCACGATCGGCAGGTCGCCGGCACGCGCCCCGCGCGAGAGCCGGTCGACGTAGGCCGCGACCTGCTGCCAGGCCTCGTCGAGCCCGACGCCGTAGGCCAGCAGGCCGCCGTCGCGCGCCTCTTCGGGCCATTCCCAGGCCGTCGGCAGGCGGTGCCGCACCGCCAGCGCGAGGAGCCGCCTGCGGTCGTGCAGGAACGCGGTCGACGCGCCGACCAGCACCGCCTGCACCTGCTCCGAGTCGAAGGTGTTGAAGACGCGCTCGTAGTCGCCGCGGCCCTCGACCTCGGCCACCGACAGCGCGACGCCCTGCGCCGCCGCCGCACGCTGCGCCCCGGCCACCTCGGGGCGCAGTGCCGGATCGGCGGGGACGATCAGGCCGAAGCGGGTCGCCTCAGGCAGGGCCTCGCGCAGCAGCGCGAGCCGGCGCGCGGCGAGCCCGGCACCGCTGCCGACCAGCACGCCGGTGAGGTTGGCGCCCGGCCGCTCGAGGCTCGACACCAGCCCCACCGCAATCGGATCGAAGTCGCCGACCATGACGATCGGGATCGTCGTCGTGGCATCGCGCGCCGCCCGTGTCGCCGCGCTGCCGACCGCGACGATGACGTCGACGCGGTGCCGCACCAGCTCGCGCGCCAGCGCAGGGAGCCGCTCCTCGCGGCCGTCGGCGTGGCGGTTCTCGACGGCGAGGTTGCGCCCCGTGCGGTAGCCCAGCCGGCGCAGGCTGTGCAGCAGCAGCGCCGCCGAGCGATCGGCCGGCTCGAGCTCCGTCGGCCGCAGCACACCCAGGCGAAGCCGCCTCGCGAACGGCTGCGCACGCGCCGCCGGCGCGAGGAGCAGGCCGGCGATCCCGACCGCGAAGGCGCGACGCGAAGGAGCTGGGAACGGGCGACCGGCTTCGAGTGCGCGCGGCGGCGTCATTCGACGACTCTGCCCCCACGTGTCGGAACCGCCGGCGTCAGCGCCAGCCGGACGGTGGAACCGATCAGCGCCCTGCGGACGATCATGACTCACCCTGCTTCGCATTCGCCCCGAGCCGACGGACGGGGCGCCACGTTACGCCGGCGCCGGACGGCGGTCAACGAAGCTGACTCCGGGCTGCGTTCGATTCGCGACCTGCCGCGAAGTGCCTAACATCGGCCCTTGTCGGCGTCATGCCCTCTCGCTCGCCCAGGAACACCCGGTGACCTTCGCAGACCTCATCACCAACGTGCAGGCGCTGATCGCGGCGGAGCTGTCCTCGCCGCTGGAGATCTTCGCCATCGTCGCGGGCTTCGTCGCCGGCGCGCTGATCGTCGTCAGCTCGTTCGTGCGCACCATGATCCCGCTGCGCTGGCTGGCGGTGGGCAGCAACGTCGGCTTCGTCCTCTACGGCGCGCTGCATCCATCGATGCCGATGCTGCTGCTGCATGCCATCCTGCTGCCGATCAACATCTTCCGCGCCCGCGAGATGGGGCGGCTGGCGCGCCGGGTGCGTGCCGCCGCGCGCGCGGCGGACCTGTCGGGCATCTGGCTCAAGCCGTACATGCGCAGCCGCCAATATCGTGCCGGCACGGTCCTGTTCCGCAAGGGCGACCGCGCCGATCAGCTCTACTTCCTCGCGGAGGGCCGCATCGAGTTCGTCGAGATCGGCGCGATCATGGAGCCGGGCCGCATCTTCGGCGAGGTCGCGCTGTTCTCGCCCGAGCGCAAGCGCACGCTGACCGCGCGCTGCGTCGAGAAGTGCAAGGTGCTGTCGATCGACGAGGCGAGCGTCGAGCAGCTGTACTTCCAGAACCCGGCGTTCGGCTTCAAGCTGATCGGGCTGGTCGCGGGGCGGCTGTCGGCCGACGTGCGCCGGCTGGAGGACCGGCTCGCCAACGCGACCTCGGCGTGAGCGTCATTGCGGCGGCGACTCCAGCTGCCGCTGCTCGAACAGGTAATCCCCGCCGCCCTGATCGCCGGCCGCACCGAAGGCGCCGTACTGCGGACGCTGCGGCAGCGCACGGGCGACCGCGAATCGCACGCGCTCGAAGACGTTGCCTCCCGGCTGCCACTTGGACAGCTGACGCAGGTTGTTCATCAGGTTCCAGGCAAACGGCGAATGCCCGTCCTTGCCCTCGTCGGCCACCGGCTCGTTGCCGCCCGAGGACATCACCACCACCGATCTGCGCGACAGCACCTGCTGCGGATCGATCGTGCCGGGGGTCGCGCGAATGCGCTGGCCGACCAGCGAGCCGGAGTAGCAGCTGTCGGAGATCAGCGCGACCTGCGACGCGTCGAACAGCTTTGTGAGGCGGCCGATGTCGGTGTTCGACAGCCAGGTCTGCGGCCGCTTCGCGTCGCTGTCCGAGAGCAGCCAATAGCCCAGGCCGGTGGAATCGATCAGCTGGCCGTGTCCGGCGTAATAGACGACCACCGAATCCTGAGGATCGAGTGCGAGGGCCAGCTGGTTCAGGGCGGCCACCACCGTCTGCTTGGAGGGGTTCTCGAGCACGATCGACTCGTAGCCCAACTGGGACTCGAAGATGCGGCCGATGGCCTGCGCATCCCCCACGGCGTTCGACAGCTGCGGAATCTCGGCGTCGGTGTACCGGTTCACGCCGATCACCAGCGCCACCTTGCGCACGATCTGGGGCAGGTTCGCCACCTTGACCCGCGGCGTGGGCAGATGCAACAGGGCCGCGGGAAGTTCGGCCGCCGCCGGACGGGCCGCGGCCGCAGTGCTGGCCACTGCTGCCGGCGCGGGTGCCGGAGCAGGCGCCGGTGTCGGTGCAGCGGCCGTCGCGGCGGGCGGCTTTTCGGTCGGCTTGGCGCCACCCGGCGCAGTCAGCGACGGCGCGGCGAGCGTCTTGCCCGGCCTGGCTGCCTGCATCTCGCGCTTCATGTCGGCCGTGATCAGGCAGGTGCCGCTGGTCAGATCCTGCGGGCTCTGGCAGGCCGGGAGGTCGGCCAGCGTCGGGTCCTGCTCCAGCTCGTGGATCGAGTCGGAGAAGATGGCCTTCTTGTAGTTCGCGCGCGAGTCCAGCATGCCCTGCAGCGCGCTTGGCGACAGGTCGCTCAGGCGCACCGGTGCGAAAGCGCCTGCTCCGGTCGATGGCGGCGTGGTGGAGGACGGCGGGCTGGCCACCGGCATCAGGTTCACCAGGCCGGCCTGGGTCGGGTCGGCGACGGCCAGCGGTGGCGCGACCGCCTGCCGCGCGAGCAGCGGTGCCCCGGTGCTGACCGCGACCGAGTCCTGCGCGGGGCTGATCCCGCTGTAGTTCAGGGCCGTCGCATTGGCCGGGTCCTGCGCGAAGACGTAGTTGGTGGCGCCCAGCCCGCCACCGAGGATCGGGTAGGCGCCGGGCAGCGATTGCGCCGTCGCGGTGGTGGTGAAACTCGGGGCACCGGTGGTGGCGCCTTGCAGCGTCTCGCCGCCCACGAACCCGTAGACGGTGCCGGTCAAGGCAGGCAGGGGCGTTCCTGCGGGCCAGGTCACGGGCGTGGCCAGGTAGTACAGCGTGGCCGGGTCGATGTTCGCCGTCGTCGTGAAGGACGCAGGCAGCACGTAGTTGGCAGCGTCGGGGCCCGTCAGGCCCAGCCCGGTGATCGCCACCGTCTTGCCGGTGCCCACGTTCGGGTCGCTGAAGCTGGCCGTCGGGCTGCCCGAGACGGCTACCGAGTCGCTGCCCAGCGGCTTCACGCTCGCCGTGCCGCTGAGCGTGGCCAGCGAGGTTGCGTCGTAGACCTTGTTGTTGGCGCTGAGTCCGCTGACCGCCAACGATGCCGGCGTGATGTCGGCGCTGAGACCCGACGCGACGGGGAGGTAGTTGCCCGCGTCGGCGCCAGTGAGACTCAGCGCGCTGATCGAGACGCTCTTGGCCGTGCCGACGTTCTTGTCCGAGAAGGTCCCCACCGGGGTTCCGGATACGGACACCGAATCGTTGCCCAGCGGCGTCACGCTTGCCGTGCCGCTCAGCGTGGCCGCCACGGTTGCGTCGTACACCTTGTTGTTGGCCACCAGCCCGCTGACCGCCAGCGACGCCGGCGTGATGTCGGCGCTGAGGCCGCTCGGCTGGAGCACGCTGTAGTTGCCCGCATCGGTGCCGCTCAGTGTGAAGCCGCTGACGGTGACGCTCTTGGCGGTGCCCACGTTCTTGTCCGCGAAGCTTGCCGACGGTCTGCCCGCGACGGCCACCGAGTCGCTGCCGAGCGGCGTCACGCTCGCGATGCCGCTGAGCGTGGCCAGTGTCGTCGTGTCGTAGATCCTGTTGTTGGCACTGAGGCCGCTGACGGACAGGAACGCCGGCGTGATGGTGCCGGGCGCCGTCAACGTCGGCGCGACGCTGTAGTTGCTGGCCAAGCCTCCGTTGCTGCCGTTCGTCAGGCCGATGGCAACCGAAAGATCGTACGTGCCCACGTCCTTGACCGGAAACGCGGCGACGCTGGTGACCCCGAGCGTTTCCGAACCCACCAGTCCGCTCGTCACCGTCGCGACGGGGTGGGCTAGCGTGGTCGCGTCGTACACTTTGTCCAGGCCGGTCACGGCGACGGTCACCGGTGCCTGGGCGATGCTTCCGCGCAGCAGGTACTGTGGCAGGTAACCGTAGACCGGCTTCTGGTTGGCGTCGACGAACTGCAATGAAAGGCCGTTCAGCGTGACGTCGTTGTTGGTGCCCGCATTGGGACTGGCGAAGTCCGCGCCGCTGAAGCTCAGCCCCACGGCCTGGTCCTGGTTCACCCCTGTGGCGGCAACGTTGGTGACCGTGGCCGTCGTCGTGGCGTCGTAGGTCTTCGTCTGCACGCTGCCGGTGATGGTGGCGAACTCGGGCGTCGAGAACGCCAGGCCGTTGCCGACGTCGCTGGCGATCGCCGTGTCGCCCGGCAGCGCGTTGTAGCGCTTGAAATCGAAGGCAAGCCCGCCCGTATTGAACGTCACGGGGTCGGTGGCGAACAGCAGCCAGCGGCTGTTTGGCGTCGACAGCACCGCGGAGCCGACCTGGTTGTCGAAGGCCTGTATGGCGCCGGTACCCGCACCCTGCAGCACCAGCGCCGTCGTTCCGGCAAAGTTGCTGGTGATGCTGGTGCCGCTGCCGAGCACCAGAGCGTCGGCATGCACCGTGATCGGCCCGCCGGACGTGATCTGCGAATTGGTCAAGCTGAGCGTCTGCCCCCCGTACAGCGTGAAGGGCACGCCGTTCACGTCGGCCGGGTTCGCGCTGACGAACGCGTTGGACAATTGCGTACTCGTCGCGACGCCGCCGATGGTCAGCGTCGTGCCGCCCGAGACGTCGATGACGTTGGTGGTGTACCCCGGGCCGACGATGTTCACGGCCGCCGTGCCGGACGCAGCGGTGGTCCCGTCGATGTCCACCGAGCCACCCGTCTTGTCGAAGACGAGGCTGAACGTCGTCTGCGAGCCGTCGAGCAGCACGCCCTCGTTCTGTTGGCCGGCGCCGAACAGGCGCAGCGAGGCGGGGGAGAACGAGTTGGTGAGGATCAGCTGGCTTTCCAGGCCGATGGCGATGCCCTGGGTGGTGCCCATGCCTCGCAGGTCCATCGTCTGATCGGCCTCCAGCGTCGCGAGGCTCGTGCCGATGCCGGGGCCCGTCGTGCCGAAGTCCGCCGTGTTGCCGTTGATCACGATATTCCTGGCCAGCAGGTTCGAGTTTGAGAGGGACACGCCCGAGCCCGTACCCTGGTACCTGCTGCCGCCGTTGGCCGTGATCGTGCCGGCGAGTGCGGTGAGGTCCGCCGTACTGAAGTCGACGCCCGTCGGGTGGCTGGCGTCGTAGCCGGTCGCACCCTGGAACGTGCCGCCGCCCGCCCGGTTGTAGTTGGTGAAACCGCCGAAGGTGATGTCGCCGTTCTGCAGGGTGATCGTGGTGTTCGGCAGCTGGATCGCGCCCGACCCGCTGCGCCCCGCGAGGAAGGTCAGGGGCATCGACGCGCCCTGGAAGGTCAGCGTGCCGTTGACGGAGATGGAACGGTCGGCGATGAAGGTCAGGCTGGCGCCGGTCCCGGCATTCACCGGCGGGCTGCCCAAGATGTTGATCGCGATGTCGCCGGCCTGCGTGCCTTCGCTGCCGGTCGCGCTGGTGGACACCGTGACCTGCGTGCCGGCTGCGAGGGCGCTGCTGATCGTGCTCCAGGTGATGACGGCGCTGTCGGCGTTGGCGGTGAACGAGGCGTCGGTGCCCTGGTTGATGGCAGCGGGATCATCGGTCACCGTGACGTCGTACGGGTCCAGCAGCCAGCTGCCGTTGTGCCCGTAGGGTGCAGAGATGTCGACGCGCACCGGCCGCGCGTCCAGCCAGCCGCCGGAGGTCTCGATGAAGCCGCCGTCGCCGCCCAGCGGTCCGCCGCGCGCGCTGAGGCTGCCGAAGGCGCGCGTCGCTTCGTCGCTCCACAGGATGATCCGGCCGCCGTCGCCGCTGGCCGTGGCGTCGGCCGTGATGCCGGCCTGCGGGCCGAAGTAGACGGCCTGGGCATTGGGCACGTTGGGGTCCTTGCCCTGCTCGCCGCCGCCGACCAGCACCTCGCCGCCGCCGCCGGCACCCGACACGTCCACCCGTGCGGCGTCGAGCAGGCCGACCTGCCGGCCCAGCAGCTGGATCTGCCCGCCTGCATCTTGCGATCCCGTGGCGCTGACCGTGCCGCGCACCATGGTCTGGTCGGCCTCCAGCGTGATCCTGCCGCCGCTGCCGCCGTTCGCCGTGGTCTGGCTGGCCGCGCCAAGGTTCAGCTGGTCGCGCGCGCGCAGCACCACTTCGCCGCCGGGGCCGCGCTCCAGCGCGTCGGCACGCATGATGCCGTCCTGGTTGACGGTGGCAGCATGGATGTCGATGCGCCCGCCCGCCGCCAACAGTTGCCCCAGGTTGAGGACGTTGCCTTCGCCGGCATTCACCTTGACGCCGACGTTCGGTGTTGCTGTGTCCAGCAGTTCGACGTCCGATCCGGCGGCGAGGACGATCTGGCCACCGGGGGCGGTGATGTCCCCTTCGTTGCGCACCGTGCCGCCGATCAGCGCGACGTGGCCGCCGAAGCTGCTGCGCAGATCGCCCTGGTTGACGACGTCCGCGGCCGGACCGCTGCCCTGCGTGAAGCGGTAGCGGCCGGCCAGCCAATCGGTGTCGTTCAGGTTCAGCGTCGACGTGACCAGGCTGGCCACGTCGATGCGTGCCCCCTGGCCGAACAGCACGCCGTTCGGGTTGAGGAGCCAGACGCGGCCGTTGCTGCTGAGGCCGCCGAGAATGGACGAGGGGTCCGTGCCGGTGACGCGGTTGAGCACCTGGCTGCTGGCGCTCGACTGCTCGAAGCGCACCGCGTTCTGCGCGCCGATCGAGAAGCTGTTCCAGTTCAGGATGGTGCCCGGGGAGTTGGTGATCGTGAGCGTGTTGCCGACCGTGCGCGCCGACGCCTGCCCGGCCACGGTGCTCATGCCCGACGGCAGGGTCTGCGCCTGCAACGTGGTGGCCCCGGGCCACAAGGTCAGCAGCGAGCCGGCGGCCAGCGCGTGCGCCAGACGACCGAGGCGCAGGGGCGGTCGTGCAGATCGCGACCGGTCGGCGGCAAGTGGGCGGGTGCTGGAACGTCCCTGGGGGTACTTCATGGCCTGACACCTCTCGAAGAAGACGCAGTCGCTCGGTCGAGGCGTGCGGCGTCGACCGTCATGCGAGGGAGCCCGAGTTCTCGACTCATTGGAAGCTGTAGATCAGCTGCAGATGCGCGCGGTTGTCGCCTCTCTCGGTGAGGTTGCCGTTCTTCAGTGCGTGCGCCAGGTCCAGTCGAAACTGCAGGTTCTGCCAGTCCAGGCGCGTGCCCAGCCCGACAGCGGCCAGCGTGCAGGACGACTGTGCGTCGCGGCAAGGGGTGTTCAGCCGATTCCAGACCTTGCCGGCATCAACGAAGCCAAGCAGACGCAACGCCGACTTCGGGCTTGCGGTGGCCGGGAGCAGGCTCGGCGAGTACAGCTCCAACGTGGCGCTGACGCCGCTGTCGCCGGTGATTTCGCGTTCCTCGTAGCCGCGCACGCTGGTCGACCCGGCAATGCTGAACTGCTCGCCATTGACCAGGCCGTCGTCGGTCCATTGCCCGGCGATGCGCCCGCTGATCTGCCAATGCCGCGGCAAGGCCCGGGCCGCAAAGCCGCCCAAGCGCACCAGGCTGTAGTCGCGCGACGCGCCTGGACGCGCCGCCTCGTAGTGGGCCGCGTCGGCATGGCTGCCGCCCAGCGCGAGGTTGTGCGTCAAGCCGGCATTGAAGCCGAGAGCCCGTTCGCCGCCGCGCTGCAGGGTGTAATCCAGCGACAGTGGATTGACCGTCACGCTGGCGCCGGGGCTGCCGCAGGCGCCGGGGGGCAGGCCGGCGATGGTGCAGTCGTTGTTGTAATCGCGGCGGTCCAGGCCGAGCGACAGTCGGTGGTCGAACTCGCCGATGCGCTCCAGGTGCTTGTTGAGCCGCACGCCCAGCATCTGGCCGCGGCCGCTGAACTGCAGCGCGCCGGCCGCGGTGGCGGTGGTGCCGTTGTCGACGTCGGAACGCACACCGAAGAAATCGACCGTCATGCCACGCTCATAGAGTGGAACGTGGTAGCTGGCACTAAAGACGGCCACGGAACTGGGCTTGTCCGGGGATGTCTGCAGCAGAAGCGACAGCACGTGGTCCAAGTCCCACAAGGCGGCGTTCTGGTACATCAGGCTGGCGCGCAGACGTCCCGTGTTGCTGTTGCCGGTGTTGTCCAGCGCCACCGACCAGCGACGCGCGGGCTGCTCGCTGACGACGATGTGGGCCTCAACGTCACCCGGTTGCTGGCCTGCCTCGAGGGACAGCGCCAGCTGTTTGGCGGGGTTCTCGTTAGCCAACTGGATCTCGGTGTCGATGCGCCGCACCGGCGGCGTCTTGCCCTCCACCAGCTGCGGCAGGCTGCGGCGAATGTTCGCCTCGCTGAACTGCTGGTTGCCGGAAACGACCACCAGCGCCAGACGGCCTTCGAGCACGGCGATGGTGACCCGCCCGGGTGTGCCGGACTGCGGCGGCAGGTAGGCCACCACGGCGCCGTAGCCGGCATCACGGTACAGCGACTGGACTGCCTGAGCCGCCTGTTTGAGCTCGTCCAGCGTGCGTTCGCCCTTGAATGGCGCCAGGGCGGCAGCCACGGCCTGCGCGGGCAGCAATGTGTTCCCGGTGACGACAAACTCTTCGACCAGGACGCGCGGTTGCTGCGCCTGGACCTGGATCGCGATGCCCAGGATGAGCCCGCAGGCCAACCGATGAATGATGCTTCTTGTCGTCATTGATTCACCTACGGAGCGCCGTCGGCATCCGGCCCGAATCCGGCACGCACGAACGATCAGGAATTGGGACCAACAACGGTTGGGTTCGACAATACCGATGAACCCGCGTGCAACGACTCGTTGCGGCAAGGACGATCCGCCTAGCCTCGAGCTACTTCCCCACCGAGGCATTGTGCGGGCAAGGCCACGCGATCGCGCGATCGGCGCGAAGAAAATGCGCGGACTCGGGCGGCGGATCGATCAGCGGTCGTCCACTCGCGCGCCTGCGCGAGATCGGCTGCACACGGGAATCGGCATGGAACCAGCCCTGCGTTTGCGTAGTGGCGGAGGCTCGACGGCACGGTGTATTCTTTCGAGCCACATCGAGGGGGATCCCATGAACATCGGAAAGCAGCATCTCTGCACCTGCCTCGTCGCAGTCGCGCCCTGGATGCTGGGCAGTGCATTGGCGCAGGAGCCGGTGCTCAAGGGCAAACAGGTCACCGAGTCGGCGCTCATCGACGCGCTGTCGGTCGATGCGCCCGCCGGGGCCGTGCAAGGCGGGACGCGGGGCTTGGTCCTGTCTTCCAAGCATGCGGGTCCATCCAAGGCCACCAAGGCGGGTCCGGGCAAGGCGTCCTTGCTGATCACGTTCACGGAGGGCTCGGCCCAACTGACGCCCGAATCGATGTCGATTCTGGACACGCTGGCCAAGGCGCTCGCGTCGGATCAGCTCGCGGGCAACACGTTTCGGGTCGAAGGGCACGCGGATCCGCGCGGCACCGAAGAGGGCAATGTTCGTCTTTCGCAGGAGCGCGCCGAATCGGTCGTCGACTATCTCGTCAACAAGCACGGCCTCCTGCCGGAGCGCCTCTCGGCAGTGGGCAAGGGTTCGACCGAATTGGCCAACCCGGACCGGCCAGACGCACCTGAGAACCGCCGCGTGACCATCGTCACCAAGCGCGAATGACCACTCGCGATCGAATCGGCGCCTATGCCGGCGGCGGCGGATGGTCGGGGTGAAGTGATTCGAACACTCGACCCACTGCTCCCAAAGCAGTTGCGCTACCAGGCTGCGCTACACCCCGACAGCGCTCATTGTAGGGCGGCCCTCACGCGCGCAGCTGCGTCAGGACCTTCTCCAGCCGCCTGACGCTCACCGGTTGGGGCGTGCGCAGCTCCTGCGCGAACAGGCCGACGCGCAGCTCCTCGAGCAGCCAGCGGAACTCGTCGAGGCGCGCGTCGTGCGCCCCGCGCCGCTCGGCGACGAGTCGTTCCCAGCGCTGCTCGAGCGGGCGCAGCTCGGCCAGGTGCCGGGCATCGCGCTGCGGATCGGCGCGCAGCTTGTCGAGCCGTCGCTGCACGGCCTCGAGGTAGCGCACCATGTGCGGCAGCTGTACTGCCGGCGTGTCGACGACGAAGCGGGCCGGCAGCAGCCGCGCGAGCTGGGCGCGGATGTCGTCGGCGACCTCCTTCGGCGGGCGGCTGTCCTTGAGCTTGCGTTGCGCGGCAGCGTAGCCGGCGAGCACCGCTGCGGCCTGGCGCGCGATCTCCTGCGCGATCAGCGTCAGCCGCGGTCGTCCCTCGGCGAGCCGCGCGTCGAAGCTCGCCGCGTCGTGCGGCAGCGGCTCGGCGAGGAAGGCGCGGTCGAGCGCGGCCTCGACGATCTGCCCGCGCAGTTCCTCGGCCGTGCCCAGCCCCAGATAGGCCACCGCCATCTGCTGCAGGCCGGAGATGTTCTTCTCGAGGTGCTTGAGCGGCTCCTTCAGCTGCAGCGCGACGAGGCGCCTCAAGCCCGCACGGTGCCGCTCGACGGCGACCTGCGGCTCGTCGAAGACCTCGATCGTCACGTGATCGCCGCGGTCGATCAGCGCCGGAAAGCCGACCAGCGACGCGCCGCCCCTGGCGCCCGGCACCTCCATCAGTTCGGGCAGCTCGCCGAAGGTCCAGGCGGTGTAAGTCACGTCGCGCGTGTGACCCTCACCCCCACCCTCTCGCGCCAGCGGGGGAAGGACGGCCGCCTCACTCCCTCTTCCCCCGGGAGAGGGTTGGGGTGCGGGCCGCGGCGCGATCGCCTCCTTCACCCGCAGTCCGGCCAGCGCCTGGAATGCCGAGCGTGCCTGGCCACCGAGCTCGGCCTTCAAGGCGGCGACGTGGCGGCCCATGCCGAGCTGGCGGCCGTGCTCGTCGACGATGCGCAGGTTCATGAACAGATGCGCCGGCACCTGGTCGAGCTTGAAGTCAGCGCGCTGCACGGGCAGCTGGCTGCGTTCGCGCACTGAACGCAGCAGAGCGTCGATCAGGTCGCCCTCGCCGAACGTCGTCGCCTCGACGAAGGCGCGGGCGAATTCCGGCAGCGGCAGCAGCCGCGAGCGCGGGCGCTGCGGCAGGCTCTTCGCGAGCGCCACCACCTTGTCCTTCAGCATGCCGGGCACCAGCCATTCGCAGCGCTCTTCGCTGACCTGGTTGAGCGCATACAGCGGCACCGTCACGGTGACGCCGTCGCGCGGGTCGCCGGGTTCGTGCAGGTAGCCGGCAGCGCAATCGATGCCGCCGAGGCGCACCAGGCGCGGGAAAGCGTCGGTGGTGATGCCCGCGGCCTCGTGGCGCATCAGCTCGTCGCGCGCCAGCATGAGCAGCCGCGGCTGGCGCCTGACCTCCTGCCGGTACCAGCGTTCGAGCGCCGCGCCGCCGGTGACGTCGGCCGGCAGCATGCGGTCGTAGAAGGCGAAGATCAGTTCCTCGTCGACCAGCACGTCCTGCCGGCGCGACTTGTGCTCCAGCTCCTCGACCTGGCGTACCAGCTTGCGGTTGTGTTCGAGGAACGGCAACCGGCTGTCCCAGTCGCCTTCGACCAGCGCGGCGCGGATGAACATCGCGCGCGCGGCGACCGGGTCGACAGTGGCGTAGGCGACGCGCCGGTCGTTGTAGACCACCAGTCCGTACAGGGTCGCACGCTCGAGAGCGACCACCTCGCCGGCCTTCTTCTCCCAGTGCGGCTCGAGCAGCTGCTTCTTCAGCAGGTGGCCGGCGACGCCGGGCAGCCAGCGCGGGTCGATCGCCGCCAGGCCGCGGCCGAACAGCCGCGTCGTCTCGACCAGCTAGGCCGCGACGATCCAGCGGCCCGGCTTGCGGCACAGATGCGTGCCGGGGTGGCGCCAAAAGCGGATGCCGCGCGCACCCAGGTACCACTCGTCCTCGTCGCTCTTCACGCCGACGTTGCCCAGTAGTCCGGCGATCAGCGCGAGGTGGATCTGCTCGTAGGTCGCCGGTGCGGCGTTGAGCCGCCAGCCGTGTTCGGCGACCACGGTGTGCAGCTGCGAATGGATGTCTCGCCACTCGCGCACTCGGCGCGGGCTGATGAAGTGCTCGCGCAGGCGCTGCTCCTGCTGGCGGTTGCTGAGCTTGTGCACCGGGCCGTCGGCCGGCCCCTGGCCTCGCCCCGCCTCGATCCAGCGCCACAGCCTGAGCGTGCCCATGAACTCCGACTTCTCGTCGTCGAAGGGCTTGTGCTTTGCGTCGGCCGCGGCCTGCGCCTCGAGCGGGCGGTCGCGCACGTCCTGCCCGGCCAGCGCCGCGGCGATGACGAGCACCTCGCCCAGCGAGCCGCGCTCGCGCGCCTCGAGGATCATGCGGCCGATGCGCGGGTCGAGCGGCAGCTTCGCCAGCTCGCGGCCGATCGCGGTCAGCTCGTTCGCGTCGTCGACGGCGTTCAGCTCGCCGAGCAGCGCGTAGCCGTCGGCGACGGCGCGCCGTGGCGGCGGGTCGATGAAAGGAAACTCCTCGACCGCGCCGAGCGCCAGCGCCTTCATGCGCAGGATCACGCCGGCCAGCGACGAGCGCAGGATCTCCGGGTCGGTGAAGCGCGGACGGGCGGCGAAGCCGGCCTCGTCGTAGAGCCGGATGCACACGCCGTTGGCGATGCGTCCGCAGCGCCCGGCGCGCTGCTGGGCCGCGGCCTGGCTGATCGGCTCGACCTGCAGCTGCTCGACCTTGTTGCGCCAGCTGTAGCGCTTGACGCGCGCCAGCCCGCTGTCGATCACGTAGCGGATGCCGGGCACGGTGAGCGAGGTCTCGGCGACGTTGGTGGCGAGCACGATGCGCCGCGCCCCGCCGCTGGCGAACACGCGGTCCTGCTCGGCCTGCGACAGCCGCGCATAGAGCGGCAGCACCTCGACCGCGCCGCGGTGCGCGCTCGCCAGGTGCCGGCGCAGGTGGTCTGCGGCCTCGCGGATCTCGCGCTCGCCGGGCAGGAAGACGAGGATGTCGGCCGGGCCGCCGGGCTGCGGCCCGCGCCAGAGCTCGTCGACCGCATCGGCGATGGCGTCGTTCAGGTCGTGGTCGCGGCGCTCCTCGAACGGCCGCCAGCGCTGCTCGACCGGGAACAGACGTCCCGACACTTGGATCACCGGCGCCGGACCGGCGCCCGAAGCGAAGTGCTGCGCGAAGCGGTCGGCGTCGATCGTCGCCGACGTGACGACGACCTTCAGGTCGGGCCGCCTCGGCAATAGCTCGCGCAGGTAGCCGAGCAGGAAGTCGATGTTCAGGCTGCGCTCGTGCGCCTCGTCGATGACAAGCGTGTCGTAGGCGGCGAGCAGCGGGTCGGACTGGGTCTCGGCGAGCAGGATGCCGTCGGTCATCAGCTTGACCGATGCGCCCGGCTGCAGCCGGTCCTGGAAGCGCACCTTGTAGCCGACCACCTCGCCGAGCGGCGTCTGGAGTTCCTCGGCGATGCGCCGCGCCACCGAGCTGGCGGCGATGCGGCGCGGCTGGGTGTGGCCGATCAGCGGTCCGCGCCCGCGCGCGTCGCGGGCGCGACCGCGACCCATGGCCAGCGCGATCTTCGGCAGCTGCGTGGTCTTGCCCGAGCCGGTCTCGCCGCAGACGACGATGACCTGGTGGTCGCGCATCGCGCGCGCGATCTCGTCGCGCCGCGCGGACACGGGCAGCGACTCGGGGAAGGTGATCGGCGGCAGCGGTGCGAGCGTCGCTGCGCGGGGCGACGGGGCGGGGTTCACGGCAGGCGGCGGATTATCGGGGAGCACCCGCCGTGCCGGGGCCCATGCTGCACAATCCGCCGACCGCCCGCGCCATGAGCCTCGTCTTTCCCCACACCTTCGTGCCCTGGTTCCGCTCGGTGGCGCCGTACATCCACGCGTACCGCGGCAAGACCTTCGTGGTCGCGATGGCCGGCGAGCTGATCGCCGCCGGCAAGCTCAACCTGTTCGTCCAGGACCTCGCCGTCCTGCACGCGATGGGCATCAAGCTGGTGCTGGTGCACGGCTTCCGGCCGCAGGTCAACGAACAGCTCGCCGCCAAGGGCCACGCATCGCAGTTCAGCCACGGCCTGCGCATCACCGACCCGATCGCGCTCGACGCCGCGCAGGAAGCGGCCGGCCAGTTGCGCTTCGAGATCGAGGCCGCTTTCTCGCAGGGGCTGCCGAACACGCCGATGGCCAACGCGACGGTGCGCCTGGTCTCGGGCAACTTCCTGACCGCGCGACCGGTGGGCATCGTCGACGGCATCGACTTCCAGTCCAGCGGTTGGGTGCGCCGCGTCGACTCCGCGGCGATCCGCAACGCAATCGACAACGGCGCCATCGTGCTGCTGTCGCCGTTCGGCTTTTCGCCGACCGGCGAGGCGTTCAACCTGTCGATGGAGGACGTCGCCACCAGCACGGCGATCTCGCTGCAGGCCGACAAGCTGCTGTTCCTGACCGAGATCCCCGGCATCCACGAGGACCGCGCCGACGCCGACAGTCCGATCGACACCGAGCTGGCGCTGGCCGACGCGGAGCGGCTGCTGGCCGCGCTGCCGAACCCCGAAAAGCCGACCGACACCGCGTTCTACCTGCAGCACTGCGTCAAAGCCTGCCGCGGCGGCGTCGAGCGCTCGCACATCCTGCCGTTCGCCGTCGACGGCGCGCTGCTGATGGAGATCTATACCCACGACGGCATCGGCACGATGGTCGTCGACGAGAAGCTGGAGAGCCTGCGCGAGGCGACCTCCGACGACATCGGCGGAATCCTGCAGCTGATCGAGCCGTTCGAGCGCGACGGCACACTGGTCAAGCGCGATCGCACCGAGATCGAACGCGACATCGGCCACTACACCGTGATCGAGCACGACGGCGTGATCTTCGGCTGCGCCGCCCTCTACCCTTACCCCGAGGCGCGCACCGGCGAGATGGCCGCGCTGACGATCTCGCCCGCGGTGCAGGGCCAGGGCGACGGCGAACGCATCCTCAAGCGCATCGAGCAGCGCGCCAAGGCGATGGGACTGGCGAGCATCTTCGTGCTGACCACGCGCACCATGCACTGGTTCATCAAGCGCGGCTTCGAGCACGTCGAGGCCGACTGGCTGCCCGAGGCGCGCAAGCGCAAGTACAACTGGGACCGCCGCTCGGTCGTGCTCGTCAAGCGCCTGGCATGACCCGCCTGGCGAGCGCCTGGCGAGCGCCGGGCCGCGCCGCGCTACAGTGCGCCGATTTCCGTTTCGAACGACCGAGGAGTGACGCCATGGCGCGCACCGTGAACTGCGTATACCTGAAGAAGGAAGCCGAGGGGCTGGATTTCGCGCCGTACCCGGGCGAACTCGGCAAGCGCATTTACCAGAACGTCAGCAAGGAAGCCTGGCAACTCTGGCTGCGCCACCAGACGATGCTGGTCAACGAAAACCGCCTCAATCTGGCCGACCAGCGCGCTCGCCAGTATCTGGCGCGGCAAATGGAGCGATTCTTTTTCGGTGAAGGCGCCGACCGCCCCGCGGGGTATGTACCGCCCGCGGAGTAAGGGTTTCTCCTGCACCCGCGGGTTGTTCCTGCGGGCCCGACTTTCATAGAATCCGCCATACGCCGCGCGGCGCGACGATTCCATGAATGAAGGGAATTCCATGGCCAACCTTCAGGATTTGCTGGCGCAGAAGGCCGACCTCGAAAAGCAGATCGATGCAGCGCAGAAGAGGGCCCGCGCCGAGGCGATTGCCCAGGTCAAGGCGCTGATGGACGAATATGGCCTCAGCGTCGCCGACCTGAATCCTCGCGAGGCGCCGCGCAAGGCGGCCGGGGCGAAAGGTCGCAAGGTTGCCGTGAAATACCGTGACAGCGCCACCGGAAACACCTGGAGCGGCCGCGGCCTGCAGCCCAAATGGCTCAGGGCGGCACTGGCCGCCGGGCGCAAGCTCGAGGATTTCCGCGTCTAGGCCCGATATCCGGGGCGCGACATGCACCTGCCCCTGATCTGGCCCCTGTTGACGATTGACCGCCCGCGCTGGCGGGTCTGGCCGGCGCGCCGCCCCGCGAAGCGCAAGGCCGAATCTCCCGCCGCGAGCGACGCGCGGCAGGAGGTCGCCGTCGCGCTGTTCGATACCCTGCCCGAAGGATTGATGGTGACCGACGCGGAGCATCGGGTGGTCGACATCAACCCTGCCGGCTGCGCGCTGCTCGGCGAGCCCCGCGCGGCCGTGCTCGGCCGCGTGCCGGGGCTGTTGCAGGCGCTGCTCACCGACCCGGGGCTGCAGGTCGAGCGCGAGCAGTTGCGCGCCGCCTGCGCTGCCGGCCTCCCCTGGCGCGGCGAGATCCGCCAGCGCCGACCCAACGGCGACCCGCGCGCGCTGAGGCTGACGATCGCCCGACTGGGTCCGGACGGCGGCCGCACCGGTCACGCGATCGCGCTGGCCGACATCACGCAGTCTTGGCTGCAGCACGAGCAGCTCGAGCGGCAGGTCTACCTCGATCCGCTGACCCAACTGCCGAATCGCCTGCGCCTGGCCGCGCTGCTGAAGCATGCGATGCAGGCGAGCGACGCCCAGGGCCACCTGCTGGTCGTCGCTTACCTCGACCTCGACCACTTCAAGCAGCTCAACGACCGGCTCGGGCACAGCACCGGCGACCGTGCGCTGGTCGAGATCGCCGGCCGCCTGCGGGAGGCGCTGCGCTGCGAGAACGCCGGCGGCGGCGCACTGGCCCGGCTTGGGGGCGACGAGTTCGTGCTGCTGATCCGTGCCGCCTCGCACGACGAGGGCCGGCTGGCGATCGAACGCCTGCTCGGCGTGATCGCCGCGCCGCTGGCCTGCGCGCCCGGCCGCGAGTGCGTCACGGCCAGCGTCGGTGCCACCGTCTACCCGATGGACTGCGCCGATCCGGACACGGTCCTGCGCCATGCCGACCACGCGATGGTCGCCGCGAAGCAGGCCGGTCGCAGCGGCTACCTGTTCTTCGACGCCGAGCACAGCCGGCAGACCGAGGCGCGCTTCGAGGCGCTCGGCCGCGTGCAGGAGGCGATCGATGCCGACGAATTCGCGCTGCACTACCAGCCCAAGGTCGACCTGCGCAGCGGCGCGGTGCTCGGCGTCGAGGCGCTGCTGCGCTGGCGTCATCCGCGCGAGGGACTGATCACGCCGGGGCGTTTCCTGCCGCTGATCGAGCACACCAGCCTGTCGGAGCGACTGGGCGACTGGGTGTTCGAGCAGGCGGTTCGACAGCTGGCCACCTGGCGGCGCGCCGGCCTCGACCTCGCCGTCAGCGTCAACGTGTCGGCCCGTCACCTGCAATCGCCGCGCTTCGCCGAGCGGCTGCGCGAACTGCTGGCGTCACACCCCGGCGTGCAGGCGGGCCGGCTCGAGCTGGAAGTGCTGGAGACCGCCGCACTGGCCGACATCGATTACAGCGCGTCGCTGATGCAGCGCTGCCGCCAGTTCGGCGTGCGCTTCGCGCTCGACGACTTCGGCACCGGCTATTCGACGCTCACCTACCTGAAGCGGCTACCCCTGGACGTACTGAAGATCGACCGCTCGTTCGTCCACACGATGCTCGAAGACCCCGAGGACCTGGCGATCGTCGAGGGCGTGATCGGCCTGGCGCGCACCTTCGGCTGCGCCGTCGTCGCCGAGGGCGTCGAGTCGGCCGACCAGGCAGCCCGGCTGGTCGCGCTCGGCTGCCCGGTCGGCCAGGGCAACGGCATTGCCGAACCGATGCCGGCCGCCGAGGTTGCGGCCTGGGTGCGCGGCTGGCGCGGCCTGCCGCTGCCGGCGACCGCGCGGGAGGCCGCGGGCTAGACTGGCGGCTTGATCCCGCCTGCCTTCGTCCACGATTTGCTCGCGCGCGTCGACATCGTCGAGGTGGTCGGCCGCCATGTGCAGCTGAAGAAGGCAGGCACGATCCACAAGGGCCTGTGCCCGTTCCACGGCGAGAAGACGCCGAGTTTCACCGTCAGCCCGACGCGCCAGACGTATCACTGCTTCGGCTGCGGCGCACACGGCAACGCGGTCGGCTTCCTGATGGAGCACGTCGGCCTGGGCTTCGTCGACGCCGTGCGCGAACTGGCGCAACAGACCGGGCTGGCCGTGCCCGAGGACGATGCCACGCCCGAGGAGCGCGAGCGAGCGGCGCGCCTGAAGGAACGCCAGGGCAGCCTCGCCGACACGCTCGCCCGCGCCGCCGCCCATTACCGCGCTCAGCTCAAGGCCAGCCCGCGCGCGATCGACTACCTGAAGCGCCGCGGGCTGACCGGCCAGATCGCGGCGCGCTTCGGGCTCGGCTACGCGCCCGATTCGTGGCGCGGTCTGGCCAGCGCGTTCCCGCGCTACGACGACCCCCTGCTGCAGGAAAGCGGGCTTGTGATCGTCTCCGGGGACGACGAAGCCGAGGCCAGGCGCTACGACCGCTTCCGCGACCGCATCATGTTCCCGATCCGGTCGGTGCAGGGACAGGTCATCGGCTTCGGCGGACGCGTCATCGACCGGGGCGAGCCGAAGTACCTGAACTCGCCGGAGACGCCGCTGTTCAGCAAGGGCCGGGAGCTGTACGGGCTGTACGAGGCGCGGCAGGCGCTGCGCGAACGCGGCTTCGTGCTTGTCGTCGAGGGCTACATGGACGTGGTGGCGCTGGCCCAGCTCGGCTTCCCGAACGCGGTCGCCACCCTGGGCACGGCGTGCACGGCCGAGCACGTGCAGAAGCTGTTCCGCTTCACCGACGCGGTGGTCTTCAGCTTCGACGGCGACGCCGCCGGCCGGCGTGCCGCCGGGCGGGCGCTCGAGGCGTCACTGCCCCATGCCAGCGACACGCGCAGCGTGCGCTTCCTGTTCTTGCCGCCCGAGCACGACCCCGACTCGTTCGTTCGCGAGCGCGGCAGCCAGGCATTCGAGCGATGCATCGGCGAGGCCGTGCCGTTGTCGCGCCAGCTGCTCGAGGTCGCCCGCGAAGGCTGCGACCTCGGTTCCGCCGAGGGCCGCGCCCGCATGCTCGCCAACGCCCGGCCGCTGTGGCAGGCCCTGCCCGACGGCGCGCTGAAGCGCCAGCTGCTCAAGGATCTGGCGCAGCAGGGTGCGCTCGCGCCGGAGGAACTCGACGCGCTGTGGCTGCCGGCG
>JBLMVT010000013.1:0-2645 GCA_050256835.1 Betaproteobacteria bacterium
TGACTCGCGGCATCTGTCCGAACGCAGCGACCGCAGGTCGCGCAGTGAGTTATGCCGCGGGCCACGAGGCCGAGCACCGCAGGGCAGCCTGCGCCGCCAGGCGCAGGCCGGCTCATGCTAAGCGGAGCGGCCTGCCCGCGCGCCCCTTTGCCGCACAGAAGCCCGGCCTGCAGCGCCTGCGGAAAGAGGGCTACCGATTCTTCGACGAACCGCCAGTGGTCGTGCCGGCATTGCTCGATGCCGAGCCCGTGTCCTCGGTCGACGATCCGCTCGACCCCGCGGGTGCACTGCGCCCGCTGCGCCAGCGGCCGAACTCTTCGGAGAACTTGCGGTAGCGGTCTTCGCGCCAGGAGCGGTAGTCGTTGTCGAGGTTGCGCAGCTGCTCGTTGCGCCACTGGTGGTAGTCGGGGTCGTAGTGTTCATGGCCGTGCTCGGCGCCGTAGCCCATCGGGCCGCCTTGCCAGGCATGCCCCCAGTCGCCGCGCCATTCGCCGCCGTAGCCCTGCTGCGGGCCCCAGCCGTGCTGCTGGGGCGGCTCCTGCGAACCGCTGTAGCCGCCGTAGCCCGTCGTGCCCCAGCCGCCCTGCGGACCGTGCTGCTGCGGGTTGCCGCCACCGCCGACGCCGAACACGTGCGGGGGGTCGCCCCATGCCGGGTTGCCGTAACCCGGACCGTGACCTTGCTGGCCGTAGCCCGGCCCCTGTGCGTAGACGTGGCGCGGGTCATATCCCGCACCCTGGCCGTAGCCGGGCGGCGGGCCGTAGCCCGAGCCGCCGTAGCCGCGGCCCGCGTAACCGCTGCCCATCTGCTGGCCCCAATCGCTGCCCTGATGCGGCGGGCCGGCGTAGCCGCCGCTCGATGCCGTGCGGCCGCAGCCTTCGATGTCGCGATCGCCGCCGGTGTAGTAGCCGCCCATCTGCGGCTCCGGCATGCGGCCCTGCGCCGACTGCGAGCCGCGGAAGTCGCCGTAGTTGCTGCCGGCCTGGCTGCGCTGGCCGCCGCTCGCGCCGGCGTCGCCGAGCGGCGTCGGGCGACCCTGATAGTCCTGCTCTGCCATGGTGTGCTTGCCCTTTCGACGTTGCGCGGGCGGCGCTGCGCGCCGTCCGCCTGACCGCCTTCGGTCAGTTCGCTTCGGGCAGCAAGCGTTGTTCCCTGCGCGTGCGGGCCACCGCGGCTACTGCATGCGGTGTGTCGAAGGTGGTTGCGCGCTCCGCCCGGCCTCGTCGGCGTCGTCCTCCGCCGGCGCCTCGCCCCTGGCCGCATCCTGCCGCGCCGCCTTGCGTTCGGACGACTTCGCCGCCGCGCGCGGCGCCGGTCCCTTCATCTGCGCGACGGCGTCGCGGCACACCGCCTTGTCGGCGTCGCCAAGGTCGACGAAGGCGAGCAGGCTGGCCAGCGGGGCGGCCACGGTGGCGAGCGCGGCCGCGGCGGCGACGCGCCAGCCGATCGCGGCGCGGTCGAGGTGGACCTGCGGATGGGCGAACGTGCCGTCGATATGCAGCGGGCCGCGCAGCGCGACCGGCGTCACGTCGCGCGGCCGCGCCGCCACCAGCAGGGCGAGCTTCTCGTCGCCGAGGTCGACCTTGCCGGAGACGACGAGCGTCGTGTCCTTGGTGTCGATCACCGCGACCTCCGGCGCGAGCACGCCGTTGCGGGCCACCACGCGCGTCACCGCGCAGCGCACCGGCAGCGGTTCGTCGCCGCGCACCAGCACGCCCAGGCTCTCGGCGAGGTCGATGCCCGACAGCTCGATCAGCAGGTGCGAGATCTCGCCGTCCTTGACCCACATCTGCGTGGTGCCGTCGAGCGAGGCCAGCATCTCGGCGGCCGAGCGCCCGCGTCCGGCGAGCTTCGCCTCGCCGCTCAGCAGCCCGCTGACGTAGCCGGGCACGCGGCCTTCGCGCTGCTCGGCGCGCGCCTCGGCATCGACGCGGCGCGTGTCGCGCGGCTTGATGAAGCGGTCGAGCTGCACGCCCGACCAATGCAGCTCGGCGTTCCAGTGCGGCTGGTCGCGGTCGGTGGCGTCGAGCGCGAAGTTGCCGCGCACGCGGCCTCCCGAGCTGCCGGCGACCAGGTCCTGCACGGCGAGCCGGCCGTCGTGCAGGCGCACGCGGCCCTGCAGCGGCGCCAGCGCCTCGAGGCGCGGCGTGCCGAGCTGGAAGCGGTCGATCTTCATGGTCACGTCGGCGTCCATCGCGGCCAGCGAGGGGATGTCGAACTCGCGTTGCGGCAGCACGCGATCGCCGGTCCTGCGCTGCTTGCGTTGGCCGGACGCGCCGAACGCCGGCGCGAGGTCAGGCAGCGCGAGCAGCATGCCGCCGAGCGTGCCGGTGAGCGTCGGCTTGGCCGGCCGCAGGTCGTAGCGGAAGTCGCCGTGCAGGCGGCTGGAGCCGAGCGTCAGTCCGGCGACCGAGGCGCTCCACACGTCGCCGGCCTTGGCGATGCGCCCGTCCATGCGGAACGGCGAGGTGGTGGGCAGCGTCACCCCGACGCTGTCGCCGGCCGCGGCCAGCGAGGGCGCGACGAGGTGGAAGGCGGCGTCGAGCGCGGCCAGGTGCAGCACGTCCTGCACGCGACCGTCGAGGTCGAGCGCGGTCGCTCCGGCGCGAAGCGACAGCGTGACCGGCACCGGGCTCGCCCGCGCG
>JBLMVT010000014.1:0-12666 GCA_050256835.1 Betaproteobacteria bacterium
GCCGACGTGATCGTCGACCCCAACCAGCCGGGCTGCGCCTTCGAAAGCAAGTGCCTGGCCGGCGTCGGCGTGATGTTCTACGTGCTGCTGGCCACGCGCGCCGAGCTGCGCGCGCGCGGCCGCTTCGGCGCCGAGGTCCAGCCGCGGCTCGACGCCCTGCTCGACCTGGTCGCGCTCGGCACGGTGGCCGACGTGGTGCGGCTGGACGCCAACAACCGCCGCCTGGTCGCGCAGGGACTCAAGCGCATCCGCGCCGGCCGCATGCAGCCCGGCATCGCCGCGCTGTACGCGGCGGCCGGGCGCGACCCGCGCCGCGCCAGCGCCTTCGACCTCGGCTTCACGCTCGGCCCGCGCATCAACGCCGCGGGCCGGCTGGCCGACATGACGATCGGCATCGAATGCCTGCTCACCGACGATGCGGCGCGTGCCGCCGAACTGGCCGGGCGGCTCGACACGATCAACCGCGAGCGGCGCGAGGTCGAGGCCGGCATGCAGGCGCAGGCCGAGACGCTGCTCGAAGCGCTGGCGCTCGCCGAATCCGACGCGCCGCCGGCGCTGGCGCTGTTCGACCCCGGCTTCCACGAGGGCGTGGTCGGCATCGTCGCGTCGCGTCTGAAGGATCGGCTGCATCGCCCGACCTTCGTGTTCGCGCGCGGCGCCGACGGGCTGCTCAAGGGCTCGGGGCGCTCGATCCCGGGGTTTCACCTGCGCGACGCGCTCGACCTGCTGTCCAAGCGCCAACCGGCGCTGCTGCAGCGCTTCGGCGGCCACGCGATGGCCGCCGGCTGCACCATCGCCGAAGGGGGTTTCGAGGCGTTCGGCGCGGCGCTGTGCGAGGTCGCCGCAGAATGGCTCGACGCGGCGACGCTCGCGCGCACGCTGGCCACCGACGGGCCGCTGGAGCCGCGCTGGTACGACGTGGCCACCGTGCAGGCGATCGAGTCGCAGGTCTGGGGCCAGGGCTTCCCGGCGCCGCTGTTCTGCGACGAGGTCGAGGTGGTCTCGCAGCGGCTGGTCGGCGAGCGGCACCTGCGGCTCGCGCTGCGACCGAGCGCCACCGCGCCGCTGCGCGAGGCGATCTGGTTCGGCCGGGCCGAGCCGCTGCCGGCGCGGGCGCGGCTCGCCTACCGGCTCGCGCTCGACGAGTACGCCGGCCAGGCGCGGGTGCGGATGGTGGTGGAAGGCATGGCATGACGATGACCGAGCGACCGACCTCCCCCGCGCGCCGCGGCGTGCTGAGGCAGGCTGGGCTGCTCGGCCTGGCGCTGGCCGGGCAGCGCGCCGGCGCGGCCCAGGCCTCGCTGCCGGTCAAGCCGGTGACGCTCGCGCGCGGGCTGCAGCGGCCCTGGGGCCTGGCCTTCCTGCCCGGCTTCGAGCGCGACGGCCGCATGCTCGTCACCGAGAAGCCGGGCCGGCTGCGCATCGTCGACACGCGCGGCAAGGTCGGTGCTCCGCTTGCGGGCGTGCCCAAGGTCGACGCGCAGGGCCAGGGCGGGCTGCTCGACGTCGCGCTCGACCCGAAGTTCGCCGACACCCGCCTCGTCTACCTGAGCTACGCCGAGCCCGGCACGGCCGACGAGCGCGGCCGCAACGGCACGGCGGTGGCGCGCGGCCGGCTCGACGGCGAACGGCTGGCCGACCTGCAGGTGATCTTCCGCCAGCGGCCGAAGATCGCCAGCGGCGCGCACTTCGGCTCGCGCCTCGCGTTCGCGCGCAACGGGCGCCTCTTCGTCACGCTGGGCGAGCGCTTCACGCAGCGCCAGGAGGCGCAGAACCTCGCCAGCCTGCTCGGCAAGGTGGTGCGCATCGAGCCCGACGGCCGCGTCCCCGACGACAACCCGTTCGTGCGCACGCCCGGCGCGGCGCCCGAGACCTGGAGCCTCGGCCACCGCAACGTGCAGGGCGCGGCGCTGCACCCGGCCACCGGCGAGTTGTGGACCGGCGAGCACGGGCCGCAGGGCGGCGACGAGATCAACGTCGACGAGGCCGGCAAGAATTACGGCTGGCCGGTGATCACCTACGGCCGCGAGTACGTCACCGGCACAAAGATCGGCGAGGGCACGGCCAAGGCCGGCATGGAGCAGCCGGTCACGTACTGGGTGCCGTCGATCGCGCCCAGCGGCATGGACTTCGTCGCCGGCGAGCGCTACCCGGGCTGGCAGGGCAACCTGTGCGTCGGCGCGCTGCGCGCGCAGTGTCTGGTGCGGCTGGCGCTCGACGGTCGCAGGGTGACCAGGGAGGAGCGGCTGCTCACGACCTTCTTCGAGCGCATCCGCGACGTCCGCCAGGGCCCCGACGGCTGGCTCTACCTGCTGACCGACAACGAGGACGGCCGCGTGGTGCGGCTCGAGCTGAAGTGAGACAGGATCGGTGAAGGGTTTGTTGTGTGCGTGATTCAACGCAAGGAGTGATGACATGAGCAAGCGTGATGTGGTGGTGCTGGGCGCGGCGCGTTCGGCGATCGGCAGCTTCGGCGGCGGCCTGGCGGACATCGACCCGCCGGAGCTCGCCGGCACGGTGATGAAGGCGGCGATCGAGCGCTCGGGCGCGGACCCGAAGTCGATCCATTACGTGACGGTCGGCAACTGCATCCCGACCGACTCGCGCTTTGCCTACGTGGCGCGCGTCGCGTCGATCCAGGCCGGCCTGCCGATGGACTCGGTGGCGATGGCGGTGAACCGCCTGTGCTCCTCGGGGCTGCAGGGCATCGTCAGCACGGCGCAGAACATCCTGCTCGGCGACTGCGAGTTGGGCATCGGCGGCGGCGTCGAGGTGATGTCGCGCGGCGCGTATCTGTCGACCGCGATGCGCAGCGGCGCGCGCATGGGCGACACCAAGATGGTCGACTCGATGGTCGCCACCCTGACCGACCCGTTCGGCGTCGGCCACATGGGCATCACGGCCGAGAACCTGGTCGCCAAGTGGGGCATCACGCGCGAGGAGCAGGACGCGCTGGCGGTCGAGTCGCACCGGCGGGCGGCGGCGGCGATCGCCGAGGGCCGCTTCAAGTCGCAGATCGTGCCGATCGTCAAGCAGACCCGCAAGGGCGAGGTCACCTTCGACACCGACGAGCACGTCAAGCCGGGCACGACGATGGAGACGCTGGCGAAGATGAAGCCGGCGTTCAAGAAGGACGGCACGGTGACCGCGGGCAACGCCTCGGGCATCAACGACGGCGCCGCCTTCCTCGTGCTGGCGGATGCCTCGGTGGCCGAGGCGCGCGGCCACAAGCCGCTGGCGCGGCTGGTGTCGTATGCGGTCGCGGGCGTGCCCAACGAGATCATGGGCGAAGGGCCGATCCCGGCGACCCAGGCGGCGCTGAAGAAGGCCGGGCTGGCACTGGCGCAGATGGACGTGATCGAGTCCAACGAGGCCTTCGCGGCGCAGGCGATCGCGGTCGCGCGCGGGCTCGGGCTGGACATGAGGAAGACCAACCCGAACGGCGGCGCGATCGCGCTCGGCCACCCCATCGGCTGCTCGGGCGCCTTCCTCGCCGTCAAGGCGATCTACGAGCTGCAGCGCACCAGCGGACGCTACGCGCTGGTGACGATGTGCATCGGCGGCGGGCAGGGGATCGCGGCGGTGTTCGAGCGGGCCTGAGGCCCGCCTGCCCCTGACTCAGCGCGGGTCAGGGCCGCTGGCGGGCGTCTCGTCGAGCACGTTACCGACCTCCGCCCGCATTCCCGGTGCAAGCAGGGCCACGCCGCCCGTGCTGCGCTTGATGCCCGAGGCGGTGTTGTTCCAGTACAGCCCACGGCGAATGGTGACGACGCGTCCTGCCTCGACATCCGCTTCGGTCAGCCCGCTCTCCTGCATCCATCGCCGCCGCTCGCTGCGGTGCTCGGGTGAAGCCGCGTCCATGACGTCCAGCTGCTCTCGCGTCATCACCCGCGTCACCTCGCCGAGGATCAGCGCGCCTTCCGGAAACGGCACAGGCGGTGCGCTGGCGCAGGCCGCCAGCAATGCCGTGGCGAGCGCAGGAAAGCTTCGCTTTGCTCTTCATGACGACGGCACGGGCCCCGGGTGCACGAGCAGTCTCGGCTGGCAGGGCCATCCGCCCCTTGATGGCGCGCAAGGGCCATGGTCCGGTGCGCTTTCGCCCGCCTGCGACAATCGTCGCGTGACCCCGCTCAACGCCGACCTGCACTGCCACAGCACCGTCTCCGACGGCACCCTGCAGCCCGAGGAACTCGCCGCGCGCGCGCAAGCGAACGGCGTCGAGCTGTGGTCGCTGACCGACCACGACGAGATCGGCGGCCAGCGCCGGGCGCGCGACGCGGCGCTGGCCGCCGGAATGTCCTACGTGAGCGGCACCGAGGTGTCGGTCACGTTCGCCGGCCAGACGGTGCACGTCGTCGGGCTCGGCTTCGACATCGACGACGCGGAGCTTGCTGCCGGGCTGGCGGCGACGCGAGACGGCCGCGAGGCGCGCGCGCGAGAGATGGCGGCCGGGCTGGCTGAAGTCGGCATCGAGGGTGCTTTCGAGGGCGCGCTGCGCCACGTCGGCAACCCGGCGCTGATCTCGCGTACGCACTTCGCGCGCCACCTGGTCGACGCGGGCGTGTGCGGCGACACCGCCGAGGTGTTCCGCAAGTACCTCGTCGAGGGCCGCCCTGGCTACGTGCCGCACCGCTGGGCCGCGCTCGGCGATACGGTGCGCTGGATCGTGCAGGCCGGCGGGCTGGCGGTGATCGCCCACCCGGGGCGCTACAAGTTCAGCGCCAACGAGGAATACGCGCTGTTCGCCGAGTTCAAGGCGCACGGCGGGCGCGGCGTCGAGGTCGTGACCGGCAGCCACGGCGCCGGCGACGCCATCCGGTACGCCGGCGTGGCGCGCGAGTTCGGCCTGCTCGCCTCGCGCGGCTCGGACTTCCATGGCCCGGGCGAGAGCCGCATCGACCTCGGCCGCCTTCCCGGCCTGCCGGCGACGCTCGACCCGGTGTGGGAGGCGCTCGCCGACCGCGTGCTGCGCCCCTGAACGCCGCGCCGCCGGCGCGTGATCCGTCGTGGCACGACAATAGTGCGTGGCACAGCACTTCGAGGTCCACCCCGACAACCCGCAGGGCCGGCTGCTGCGGCAGGCCGCGCAGATCCTGCAGGCCGGCGGCATCGCCGCGATCCCGACCGATTCGAGCTACGCCTTCGCCTGCCACCTCGACGACAAGGCGGCGGTCGAGCGGCTGCGCCGCATCCGCGGCGTCGACGAGCGCCACCACCTCACGCTGCTGTGCCGCGACCTCAGCGAGCTGGCGACCTATGCGCGCGTCGACAACCGCCAGTACCGGCTGATGAAGCTCGGCACGCCGGGGCCGTTCACCTTCATCCTCGAGGCGACCAAGGAGGTGCCGCGGCGCGTCTCGCACCCGTCGCGCCGCACCATCGGCCTGCGCGTGCCCGACCACCGGGTGACGCAGGAACTGCTGGCGGCGATGGGCGAGCCGCTGCTCGCGACGACGCTGATCGCCCCCGGCGAACACGAGCCGCTGAACGACCCGCAGCAGATCCGCGAACGCTTCGGCCGCCAGCTGCAGGCCGTGGTCGACGCCGGCGCGTGCCCGATGCAGTCGACGACCATGATCGACCTCACCGACGTCGAAGCGCCGGTGGTGCTGCGCCGCGGTCGTGGCGATCCGGCGCAGCTCGGGCTGCGCGAGGCCTGACTGGCCGTCAGCGCTGCAGCGCGCGGGCGATCGCCTGCGGATCCCAGCCGGCGACGCGCTCGCCGCGCACGACGAACAGGGGCGTCCCGATGCCGCCTGCCGCGCGGAACGCCGCGCGGCAGGCGGCGTCGCGGTCGATCTCGCAGCTCGCGTAGGCCACGTCGTGCCAGCCGAACCAGCGCTCGGCCTTGCGGCACCAGCCGCAGGTGGTGGCGGCGTACATGTAGAGGTCGCCCGGCCGCGCCGCAGCAGCGACCTGGCGTCCCAGCTCGAACGGCGCGGCGCTGCGCCAGACGGCGGCGGCCGAGCCGGCGGCGATGGCGAGCGCGCCGACGACGACCGTTCGCGCGACCGTGCTTCTTCCCTTCATCTCGAACCCTTGTGATGCCCGTGGCCCGGCAACGGCTTGCCGTGCCTCGCGGGGCTCGCGTGCGAGGGAGCAGGCCGCGTGCCCAGGCGGCTCTCGGTGCCGGCGAGCAGGCGCGAGATGTTGGCGCGGTGGCGCCAGACCAGCAGCAGGCTCATCGCCAGCACGGCGAAGGCGATCGGCCCGCCGCCCCAGATCAGCAGCTGGAAGAACGGCGCGAACACGGCGGCGACGATCGATGCCAGCGAGGCGTAGCGGAAGAAGAAGGCGATGACGAGCCAGCTCGCGAGCGTGCCCGCGCCGAGCCAGGGGTCGATGCCGAACAGCACGCCGGCCGCGGTCGCGACGCCCTTGCCACCGGCAAAGCCGAAGTACAGCGGCCACAGGTGACCGAGGAAGGCCGCCAGCCCGACCAGCGCCACCGTGCCCTCGCCCAGCCCGAAGCGCTCGCCGTACAGCTGCACCAGCAGCACCGGCACGAACCCCTTGAGTGCGTCGAGCACGAGCGTCGCCACCGCCGCGGCCTTGCTGCCCGAGCGCAGCACGTTGGTCGCGCCCGGGTTGCCCGAGCCGTAGCCGCGCGGATCGGCCAGCCCCATGGCGCGGCTGACGATGACGGCGAACGACAGCGAGCCGACCAGGTAGGCCGCGAGCGCCGCCAGCGCGGGGTAGAGCATCGGCATGGCGCGGCTATTGTGCGCCGGCGCAATGCGCGGGCCGCGCGCCGAGCAGGTCGACCAGCACCTTCGGATCGATGCCGACGAGGTAGCCGCGCTGCCCGCCGTTGACCAGGATCCGCGGCAGCGCCAGCACGCTTTCCTCGACGAACAGCGGCATCGGCTTGCGCAGGCCGAACGGCGAGGTGCCGCCGACGCGGTAGCCGCTGTGGCGCTCGGCGACCTCGGGCGGGCAGGGATCGATGCGCTTGCGGCCGGCTTCGCGCGCCAGCGCCTTGGTGCTGACCTCGCGATCGCCGTGCATCAGCACGACCAGGGGCCTGTCCGCCTCGTCGTGCATGACCAGCGTCTTGACCACCTCGTGCTCGGGAACGCCGAGCTGCCGCGCCGACTCGGCGGTGCCGCCATGCTCGACGTAGCGGTAGACGTGCTCGCTGAAGTCGACGCCGTGGCGGCGCAGGAACTGCGTCGCCGGGGTCTCGCTGACGTGGGTGGAGCGCCTGGCCACGGCGCGAGGATAGCCGCGCGTGGCCCGCCGGCGCGGCCGATGGCTCCTTCGCCCGATGGCGCCGCGGCGCGTTCGCGCCTACAGTGCGCCCCTGTCCGCCCTTCGGAGACCACCCGATGAAGCTCTACTACCACCCCGTTTCGACCACCAGCCGCCCGGTCGTGCAGTTCGCCGCCGAGCACGACATCCCGCTCGAGCTGCAGACCATCGACCTGTTCACGGGCGCGCACTACGAGCCGGCGTTCGCGGCAATCAACCCGAGCCGGCAGGTGCCGGTGCTCGAAGACGGCGACTTCCGCCTCACCGAGTCGGCGGCGATCCTCAGGTACCTGGCCGACGACGTCGGCTCCGCGGCCTACCCGCGCGAGCCGCGTGCGCGCGCTCGCGTCAACGAGCTGATGGACTGGTTCAACTGCGGGCTGTCCCGCGAGCTGGTCTACGGCTTCGTCTACCCGCAGATCTTCCCGCACCTGAAGCGCCCGAGCGACGACGCCCAGGCGCAGACGCTGGACTGGGCGCGCCCGCAGGCGCGGCGCTGGCTCGACGTGCTCGACGAGTCGCTGCTCGGCCCGCAGCGCGACTTCCTCGGCGGCGACGCGCCCTGCCTGGCCGACTACAGCGGCGTGGCGATGATCACGCTGGGCGAGGCGGTCGGCCTCGACTACTCGCACTGGCGCAACATCGGCCGCTGGCTCGCGGCGATGAAGGCGCGGCCGTCGTGGCAGCCGGCCCACGCCGCGTACTACGAGCACGTCGTCGCGCCGCTTGCCGGCAAGCCGTTCGCGGCGCTTTGAGCACGGGAGCGAAGCGATGAACCCGGGCATCCGCGGACTGCACCACAACGCCTACCGCTGCCGCGACTCCGAGCAGACGCGCCGCTTCTACGAGGACTTCCTCGGCCTGCCGCTGGCCGGCACGCTGGCCATCAGCGAGAGCAAGACCGGCCGCGCGACGCACGCGCTGCACACCTTCTACCGCATGGGCGACGGCTCCTACCTCGCGTTCTTCGAGGTGCCGGACATGCCCTTCGAGTTCAAGCCGCAGCACGACTACGACCTGCACATCGCGCTCGAGGTCGAGCGCGGGGTGCTCGAGCCGATGATGGCCAAGGGCCGCGCCGCGGGCATCGAGGTGCGCGGCATCTCCGACCACGGCTTCATCGACTCGATCTATTTCCGCGACCCGAACGGCTACGTCGTCGAGCTGACGGCCAAGCGCGCCGGTCACGACGCGGCGATGGACCCGACGACCAACGGCGCACGCGCCGAACTCGACCGCTGGCAGGCGGCGAAGCGGGGCTGATCCGACGCCTGCTGGCCGGCTGGCCGGCATTGGCGCTCGATCGGGCCGCCGGGGCGCCCTGCTCCGCTCATGTCCCCCGGCTCTGCCGACATGGTGCGCAGAGGGTTCGCCGAGCCGGGGCGCCTAGGCTGCAGGCACCTCGACCCGAATCGCCCGGATGCGCGAGCGCCGCGCGGCCAGCGCGGTGGCAGCGTCGGTCACCTCGCCGGTGACGACGAACAGCGTGCGCCCATCGTCGCCGCCGAGCGCGCAGGCGATGCACGTGTCGTCGGTGTCGATGCGCCGGAGCAGTGCGCCACCCTCCGCGACGCGCACGCAGGTGCGGGCGCGCAGGCCGGCGCACCAGATCGCGCCCTCGGCGTCGAGGCAGATGCCGTCGGGGCGCAGTGCGAGGTCGGCCCAGACGCGGCGGTTCGCGAGCGTGCCATCGGCGGGCGCGATGTCGAACGCGGTGAGGCGCTTGGCCGCCGTCTCGGCGACGACGAGCGTGCGGCCGTCGGGCGTGATCACGCAGCCGTTGGGGAACATGAGGTCGCGCGCGACGACGCGCGGCGCGCCCGCCGGCGGCACGAGGATCAGCTCGGCCGGCGCCGGCGGTGCCTTGGCCAGCAGGTCGAAGCCGAAGTTGCCGACCCAGGCGCGGCCCGCGGCGTCGACCGCCATGTCGTTGCAGTGGAAGCTGGCCAGCCGCGACAGGTCGGCGTGCGTGGCGAGCGTGCCGTCGCTCTCGAGCCGCAACACGCGCCGGTCGGTCATCGAGACGACGAGCAACCGCCCGTCGGGCAGCCAGCCCAGGCCCGAGGGCTGACCCGGCACCTCGCACACCGTGGCGAGCTCGCCGCTCGCCGGATCGAGCCGCTGCACGCGCTTCGTGTAGAAGTCCGAGAACCACAGCGCGCCGGCGTGCCAGCGCGGTGACTCGGCGAAGGCCAGGCCGTCCAGCAGGAGCTGCATGGCGCGGGTTGTACCCCCGCGCCGCAGCGGCGGAAAGGGTCAGCCGGCCGCGCGCGCGCGTTCCTCCTCGGCCAGTCGCAGCACGCGACGCTGCACCTTGCCGGTGGTCGTCATCGGCAGGGCGTCGATGAATTCGATCTCCTTCGGGTACTCGTAGGGCGCGAGCTTGCCGCGCACGTGGCGCTGGAGCTCGTCGACCAGCGCCGCGCCGGCCTCGAACCCCGGCGCCAGCACGACGTAGGCCTTGACCAGCGCACCGCGCTCGCGGTCGGGCTTGGGCACGACCGCGGCGTTGGCCACCGCCGGGTGCTTGACCAGGCAGTTCTCGACCTCGCTCGGGCCGATGCGGTAGCCGGCGGCCTTGAAGACGTCGTCGCTGCGGCCCTGGTACCAGAGGTAGCCGTCGGCGTCCATCACCGCGGTGTCGCCGGTGCGGCACCAGGAATCGTCGGGGTCGCCGGTGAACTTGGCGCGCGTCGCTGCGTCGTTCTTCCAGTAGCCGAGGAAGAACACCGGGTCGAGGTCGCCGTGCACGTCGCGCCGGTGCACGGCGACGTCGCCGGGCGTGCCGCGCGGGCATTCGCGGCCGTCGTCGTCGAGCACGGCGACGCGGTGCCCGGGGTAGGCGCGGCCCATGCTGCCCGGCCGCTGCGGCCAGCCCGGGTGGGCGCGGCCGCCGGCGTCGACGAAGCGGCCGCAGTTGCCGACCACGTAGTTGATCTCGGTCTGGCCGAACATCTCGTTGACGGTGACGCCCAGCTCGTCGCGGCACCAGGCGAACACCGCATCCCCGACCGCCTCGCCGGCGCTCATGACGGCGCGCAGGGGCAGCGCGTGGCGCGCACGCGGGTGCGGCACGGCCTTCATCATCGCCTTCAGCGCGGTCGGGAACAGGAAGGTGTGCGTGACGCGGTGGCGTTCCATCACCTCGAACGCGCGCTCGGGCTGGAAGCGGCCCTGGAAGGCGACGATGGTGCGGCCGAAGTAGAGCGTCGGCAGCAGCGCATCCATCAGGCCGCCGGTCCAGGCCCAGTCGGCGGGGGACCAGAAGACGCTGCCGTCCTCGGGAAACCAGTTCTGGCTGCAGACGAAGCCGCTCAGGTTGCCGATCAGCGCGCGCTGCGGGATCAGCGCCCCCTTGGGCGGGCCGGTGGTGCCGCTGGTGTAGATCAGCACGGCCGGGTCGTCGGCGCGCGTGCCGACGGGATCGAAGCGGTCGCTCTCGCGGTCGAGGGCGGCGAGCCAATCGAGGTCGCCGCGGCCTTCGGCGCCGCCGACGGCGAGCACCGCCTCGAGCGCGGGGCAGGCCGCTCGCGCGGCCAGCAGGTTGTCGATGCCGCTCTCGTCGACGATCGCCAGACGCGTCTCGCTGTGGTTCAGCCGGTACTCGAGCGCGTCCGGCCCGAACAGCATCGACAGCGGCATCGCCACCGCGCCGAGCCGCTGGATCGCGATGTTCGCCACCGCGGTCTCGAAGCGCTGCGGCATGACGATCGCGACGCGGTCGCCGCGCGTCACGCCCTGCCGCCGCAGCACGTGCGCGAGGCAGTTGGCCTCCTCGTGCAGCGCGGCGTAGCTGAAGTCGGCGCGGCGGCCGTCCTCGTGCTCCCAGACGATCGCGGTACGCTCGCCGGCGCCCTCTTGTACCCAGCGAGCGCAGCACGCCTGGGCGATGTTGAAGTCCGGCGGCACCCGCCAGCGCAGGCCGGCATGCAGGGCGGCGTGATGGTCGACGGCGGCGGTCAGGTCGGTGCGGCGCGGCATGGCGTGCAGCTTAGCGCTTCCGGTGCTTTGCTCTTGCTGGGACGCCGGCATGCCGAAGACGCTGCGGCAGGGTGGGGGCGGCACCTGCGTTCTCCGGCCCACGCTCGCGGGCGGGCGCCTCGACGTTTGCCTGCCGTGCCATCAACGCCGGCGTGCCGCGCCACCGACCAGGCGACCGCGAATGGAGCCTGCGCCCGCAGGCGCCACCCCCACCCTGCAGACTGCGACAGTCGCATGCCCCCTGCAGGCACGCCGCGGTGGTCGTTGGGCAGGTGGCCCGGGGTGCGGGCGCAGGCTCCATTCGCGGTCGCGACGCGTTGCGCATGCCGAGGCGGCTTTGAAGAGGCAACGTTCGCGTACCCCGGTGACGCCCCGCGAGCGTGAGCCGGAGAACGCACCCCCGGGCCACCTGCCACACCGAGCGCACCGCACGCGAGCGCCCCGCCGGTCGCCGAATGCCTCCGCGCCGCGGCCTCAATCGTCGTCGACGGCAGCCTGCAGCGTCGAGCGCTCGAGCCTGAGGTCGATCTGGCGCAGCTGGGCGACGCGCCGGCGCGTGCCGGGGTGCGTCGCCGAATCCATCTGCAGCTGCGAGCGCGTCATCAGCGAATAGACCGCGTCCATGCGGAAGCCCAGCCGGTAGATCGCCCGGTAACCGTAGGCGTCGGCGGCGAACTCGTGCTGCCACGCCTGGCGGTGTGCCTCGGCGCCGAGTGCCTCGGCGTCGGGGTCGGTCGCCTCGGGCCGCACCTCGCCGGGGATGTGGCGCACGTAGAGCGCGCACATGGCGTCCCAGTGGCCCAGCTCGACATGTCCCAGCTCGTGCGCCAGCACCATCAGCCGCTCGCCCTCGGGCAGGTCGGCCAGCGACTCGCTGGCGACGATCACGCGGCCGAGCATCGCTTCGGCATTGAGGCCGCCGCGCACCACGCGCAGCTGGACCGGCCGCAGCGGCGAGGTCACGCCGACGATGCGCGCGAAGCTCTCGCGCACCACCGCCGCGCGGTCGCTGTCGGGCGCGGCCGCCGGATAGGCCTGCATGCGCTGCGTCTGCGAGCGTTCGAGTACCTGCACGATGCCCTCGCTCCAGGCGGGCGCGGACAGCAGCAGCGCCGACAGGAACAACAACAGCGTCCGCAGCGCGCGCATGGCCCACTCCCGTCAGGGCGGGCGGGTGCCGCCCGCGTCATGAGTACCTTGCAGGAATGATGCCCGGTCTACGGGTATTCCCTGAAGATCGCAGGGTGGTGCGTGCAAAACGCCCGTAGTTCACGCAGGCGCGGCGGAGCGCCGTGGTCGCGGACCACCGCGGTCGGTGCCGGCGCCGGCCGGCGCCGACGTTCAGCGTCCGAGGCGACGCAGGGTGTCACCCGTGACGCGGCAGATGCGCCAGTCGGGCAGCAGCGACGCGCCCATGCCTTCGTAGAAGCGGAT
>JBLMVT010000015.1:0-5156 GCA_050256835.1 Betaproteobacteria bacterium
GCGGCGCCGCGCCCCAGGCGGCGATCGCGCACGGCTACGAGCGCGCCTTCGCCACCATCCTCGACTCGAACATCACGACGCTGATCGCCGGCGTCGCGCTGCTCGCCTTCGGCTCGGGGCCGGTGCGCGGCTTCGCGGTGGTGCACTGCCTGGGCATCCTGACCTCGATGTTCTCGGCGGTGATGTTCTCGCGCGGGCTGGTCAACCTGTGGTACGGCCGCAAGAAGCGCCTGAAGAGCGTGTCGATCGGCCAGGTCTGGCGGCCCGACGTGGCCCCCAGCGCGAAGGCCTGACGGGAGCACGCGATGGAATTCTTCAGGATCCGGCGCGACATCCCGTTCATGCGCCATGCGCTGGTGTTCAACGTCATCTCGGCGATCAACTTCCTGGCGGCGGTGTTCTTCCTCGCCACGCACGGCCTGCACCTCTCGATCGAGTTCACCGGCGGCACCGTGGTCGAGGTCGCCTACGCGCAGGCGGCCGACATCGGCAAGGTGCGCGACACAGTCGACCGGTTGAAGCTCGGCGACGTGCAGGTGCAGAGCTTCGGCACCACGCGCGACGTGCTGATCCGCGTGCCGCTGCGCGAGGGTGTCAAGCAGTCGGAAGTGGTGGGCGGCGTGTTCGAGGCGCTGTGCCGGGCCGAGGGCGGCACCGTCGCTGCCCGGCAGTTCATCAGCGACAAGGGCGAGGCGATCAGCAAGCAGGTGTGCGACGCCGGCGCGAAGGAGCCGGTGGTGCTGTCGCGCAGCGAGTTCGTCGGCCCGCAGGTCGGCAAGGAGTTGGCCGTCGACGGTGCCAAGGCGCTGGCCTTCGTCGTCGTCGGCATCATGATCTACCTGGCCTTCCGCTTCGAGTGGAAGTTCGGCGTCGCCGGCATCATCGCCAACCTGCACGACGTCGTCATCATCCTGGGCTTCTTCGCTTTCTTCCAGTGGGAGTTCTCGCTGTCGGTGCTGGCCGCGGTGCTCGCCGTGCTCGGCTACTCGGTCAACGAGTCGGTGGTCATCTTCGACCGGATCCGCGAGGCGTTCCGCCGCTACCGCAAGATGACGACGCGCGAGGTCATCGACCACGCCATCACCAGCACCATGAGCCGCACCGTCATCACCCACGGCTCGACGCAGATGATGGTGCTGTCGATGCTCGCCTTCGGCGGCCCGACGCTGCATTACTTCGCGCTGGCACTGACGATCGGCATCCTGTTCGGCATCTACTCGTCGGTGTTCGTCGCCGCGGCGATCGCGATGTGGCTGGGCGTGAAGCGCGAGGACCTGATGCGTTCGTCCTCGAAGGACATCGACCGCGACGATCCGAACGCGGGGGCCGTGGTGTAGAGTCGGCGCCACCCGATTCCAGGCACGCCGCTCGACGACGACCCGACCCATGGCGACCCCCGCCCCCTCTTCGTCCCTGGCGACGCAGGCCCGGCGGGTCTACACAGACGGCCTGCTGAAGAGCCTGCCCGGGCTGGTGCAGGCGGTCGAGACCGCGGGGCGCGAGCTGCTCACCCAGCCCGGCGAGGGCGCGACGCTGGCCAAGCGACGCGAGACCGCCGACGCTCTGAAGGCCGGAGCCGGCGCCTGGCACATGGGCATGAGCAACGCGCTGCGCGTCGCCGCGCTGGCCGGCGGCGTGTCGACGGCGCGCGGCGGCGACGGGTCGCGGTCCTCGGGTCGCGCCGAAACCATGTCACTGGTCGACGAGGACACCATCGAGGGCGAGATCCTCACCTCGCGGCTCGCGCTGGCGATCAGCGACCGCGCGTCGTGGGAGTTCAACGACCTGCGCGCCCGCATGGCGCGGCTCGAAAAGCGCGACGAGCTCGGCGCCGACGACCTGCTGCGCGCCCACGTGGTCGCCCGCCTGATCGTCAACGCCTGGCGCGGCGCCGGCCTGTCGCTCGACGCCTGGCGGCTGCTGCAGGCGCGGCTGCACGACGAGTGCGCGGCGCTGGTCGAGGAGGTCTACCACGACACCAACCGTTGGCTGGTCGAGCACGGCGTACTGCCCGAGATCGACCTGCGCCCGCTGATCCGCCGCACGCGCGATACCGGGGTCGCATCGGCATCGGCGCCGGCCGCGCTGGGCGCGGCGAACACCGGCTCGGGTCGTGCCGCGGTGCACGAGGAAACGCGGCTCGAGACGCGCACGTCGGCGCTGGCGCGGCGTGCGCCCGATCCGGCCGAGGCGGTGCTCGGCCGGCTGAACCGGCTGGTGCACCGGCAGCTGCCTGCGTTCGCCAGCACCGCACAGCGCACGACGACGATCTCGCCGACGCTGAAGGCGGCGGTGCACGATGCCGAGGTGCGGCTGCAGCAACGCATGGCCGCCTCGACCGTCGCCGGACGGCCGACCGTGCCGCTTTCCACGCCGGCGCTGCTCGAGGAGCTGCAGCAGCGCAAGCAGGTCCTCAAGCAGGCCGCGGCGACGCCGGTCGAGCGCGCGACGATCGAGATCGTCGCCCTGCTGTTCCAGAGCATCCTGACCGAGGAGCGCATTCCGGCGTCGGTGCGCGTGTGGTTCGCGCGGCTGCAGATGCCGGTGCTGCGGGTAGCCGTCGGCGAGCCCGACTTCTTCGCCACCGTCGACCACCCGGCGCGCCGCCTGATCGACCGCATGGGCGCCTGCGTCATGGGCTTCGATGCCACCGCGCGCGCCGTCGGCGACGTGCTCGAGAAGGAGATCAAGCGCGTCGTGCAGGTCGTCGAGGCCTATCCCGACACCGGCCGGCGCGTGTTCCAGACCGTGCTCACCGAGTTCGAGCGCTTCCTCGAGCACTACTTCAGGAACGAGAACGAGGCCTCGAAGAAGGGCGTGTCGCTCGCGCAGCAGGTCGAGCAGCGCGAGACGATGGCGATCCAGTACACCATCGAGCTGCGCAAGATGCTCAACGAGGTGCCGGTGCAGGACGGCGTGCGCGATTTCCTGTTCCAGGTCTGGGCCGACGTGCTGGCGATGACGGCGGTCAAGCACGGCGTGCAGTCCGACGAGACCAAGGCAATGAAGCGCGCTGCCGCCGACCTGATCTGGTCGGCCAGCGCCAAGGTCTCGCGCGAGGAGCGCGCCGAGGTGATCCGGCGCCTGGCGCCGCTGCTCAAGATGCTGCGCGACGGCATGACCGGCGCCGGCATCCCGCCCGACAAGCAGGACGAGCGCATCCGGACGCTCAACAACTCGCTGGCCGCGGCGTTCACCGCCAAGTCCGCGGCAATCCCCGACGAGCGCCTCGAGGAGCTGATGATGCGGCTGGAGACGCTGGAGGAACTGCTGCCCGACGCCGAGGAGGTCGAGATCGACGAGTCGATGGTGCTCGACCTGTCCGACCACGAGAGCGCGGGGCTCGAGATCGTCGCCGAGGGCGGGTCGATGCCGACACCGGCGATGCTCGCCTGGGCGCGCGAACTGCAGGTCGGCAGCTGGTACATGCTCGACTACCGCGGCCGCAACGAGCCGGTGCAGCTTGCCTGGCAGGGCCTGCGCCGCCAGCTCTCGCTGTTCGTCTCGGCGCAAGGGCGCTGCGTGCTGTTCCAGCAGCAGCGCCTGGCGGCCTTCCTGCAAGCCGGACTGCTGCTGCCGGCGCAGGACGAGGCGCTCACCGTCAAGGCCACGCGCAGCGCGCTGGCCAAGCTCGACGCCGACCCGGCAAGGCTGCTGAACTGAATCGGAGCACGGGCGCGCTGCGCCAGTCCCGCGGCGATGCGCCTGGCGCGCGAGCTCCTACTGGATGACGCGATCGGCTTCCTCGACGAACAGTTCGTCGAGGATCAGCGCGTCGGGTTCCTCGCCGACGCTCCAGAAGACCATCAGCACGATGATCTTCAGGTCCTCGAGGTCGAGCGGGCCGCCGGCGATCGCGGTGGCGCGGTCGATCACCATTTCGCGCATCGGCGGCGGCAGCACGCCGGCCGATTCGAGGAAGCTGACGAATCCGATCGACGCCTCGCCGAGGTGCTCGTGTTCGGCCGGCGAGTAGACGCGCAGGCTGTGCTCGCCCTGCTCGCCGGTGTACGCCTGCGCCGCGCTGGCCAGCCCGTCGAGCCACGACAGGGCTTCCTCGATCTCCTCGGATTCGAAGCCGACGGCCGACAGCTTGCGCGTGAGCTGATCGTGGTCGGGGCAGGCGTCCGGCCGCCAGTAGTTTTCGTACAGGTAGACCAGCACGTCGAACATGAAACCACTATACCGCAGCGCTCCGCGCCGCCCGCCGTGCCCGGCGCGGACCGAAGCGATCGCCGCGACGGCGTTCACGCCGCGACGCGGCGCTGGAACAGCTGGCCGGGCAGGCGGGCGACGCTGCCCGCCAGCTCGAGTTCCAGCAGCTTGGCGTTGAGGACGTCGGGCGGCCAGCCCGTGCGCGCGACCAGCGCGTCGAGCGACACCGGGTCGTGGCCGAGCGCGTCGAGCAGCGGATCGGCCTTGGGCTGCGTCGAAGCGGCGGCGGCACCTGGGCGGGTCGAGGCGTGGCCCAGTTCGTCCTGGACGTCGGCGGCGCTCTCGACCAGCTTGGCGCCCTGCTTGATGAGCGCGTGGCAGCCGCGCGACTGCGGCGAGTGGATCGAGCCGGGCACCGCGAACACCTCGCGCCCGGCCTCGGCGGCCAGCCGCGCGGTGATCAGCGAGCCCGACTGCAGCGCCGCCTCGACCACCAGCGTGCCTTGCGCCAGCCCGGCGATGATGCGGTTGCGCTGCGGGAAGTTGAGCGGCAGCGCGGGCGTGCCGAGCGGGAATTCGCTGACGACGGCGCCGTCGCGCGCGATGCGCCGCGCGAGGTCGAGATGGCGCTTGGGATAGACGCGGTCGGGGCCGGTGCCGATCACCGCGATCGTCGAGCCCGTGCCGCGCAGCGCCCCCTCGTGCGCGGCACCGTCGATCCCCAGCGCCAGGCCGGACACGATGGTCAGGCCGGCGGCCGAGAGGTGGGCAGCGAAGGCGCGTGCGCTGTCCAGCCCCTGCGGCGTTGGGTTGCGGCTACCGACGATCGCCAGGGAAGGGGCATCGAGCAGTTCGATGCGGCCCTGCACGTACAGCAGCAGCGGCGGGTCGGCAGTCTCGAGCAGCGCCTTGGGGTAGCGGGGGTCGCCGAGCACCAGCGCGGCGCGTGCGCCGCCGTCGTCGGCGCCGAGCCAGCGCCAGGTCGCGTCGAGCCGTTCGGC
>JBLMVT010000016.1:0-5125 GCA_050256835.1 Betaproteobacteria bacterium
TTCATCTACATGATCCTGGCCAGCCAGTTCCGCAGCTTCCTGCAGCCGCTGGCGCTGATGAGCAGCCTGCCGCTGACGCTGATCGGCGTCGTGCTGGCGCTGCTGCTGTTCCGCTCGACGCTCAACATGTTCTCGATCATCGGCATCGTCATGCTGATGGGGCTGGTGACGAAGAACGCGATCCTGCTGGTCGACTTCACGATCCGGCTGCGCGCCGAAGGCGTCGAGCGCACCGCCGCACTGCTGCAGGCCGCGCGCGTGCGCCTGCGGCCGATCCTGATGACGACGCTGGCGATGATCTTCGGCATGGTGCCGCTGGCCTTCGCGGTCTCGGAAGGCTCGGAGCAGCGCGCGCCGATGGGCCAGGCGGTGATCGGCGGCGTGATCACCTCGTCGCTGCTCACGCTGGTCGTGGTGCCGGTGATCTACTGCGTGCTCGACGACTTCGGCGCCTGGGCGCGGCGGCTGTTGTTGCGTCAGCGCAAGCCGGATTTGGCGGCCGCCGGCTTCGAGGAAAGGCTGGCGAAATAGAATCCCCGCTGCCTCGCGCCACCAATACGACGATGGACATCGAACAAGCCCGCTACAACATGATCGAGCAGCAGATCCGGCCCTGGGAGGTGCTGGACCAGAGCGTGCTGTCGCTGCTGGCGATCGTCAAGCGCGAGGACTTCGTTCCGCCGGCGCTGCGTTCGCTGGCCTTCGTCGACACCGAGGTGCCGCTGCGCGAGGGCGGCGCGCGCGGGCAGAGCATGTTCTCGCCCAAGCTGGAGGGGCGGCTGCTGCAGGAGCTGGCGGTCGCGCGCCACGAGCAGGTGCTCGAGGTCGGCGCGGGTTCGGGCTACATGGCCGCGCTGCTGGCGCACAAGGCGCAGCAGGTCACGACCTTCGAGATCGTCCCCGAACTGGCGCGCATGGCCGAGGCCAACCTCAGGCGCGCCGGCGTGCACAACGCGCGTGTCGTCGCGGGCGACGGCTCGCGCGGCCAGCCCGAGCAGGCGCCGTTCGACGTGATCGTGCTGTCCGGCTCGGTGGCATCGGTGCCGCAGCACCTGCTCGAGCAGCTCAAGGTCGGCGGCCGGCTGGTGGCGATCGTCGGCTTCGAGCCGATCATGCGCGCGACCCTCGTCACCCGCGTCGGCGACGACGAATTCCGCACTGTCGAGGCCTTCGACACCCTGGCGCCGCGGCTGCTCGGCTTCGACGAGCCGGCCCGCTTCAGCTTCTGATGCGCGTGCCGCGGCCGGCTCTCGCGCGCAGCCCGTCGCCCGAATCCGCCATCCGGCGGTGCGCAGGCGGCAGACCGTCGCACGCCGCGTGCGCCGCGGGCCTCGAGCGGTCTACAACCTCCTCGTCGCCCCAGGGAAACCGCATGCCCTCATCGACTCCGTCCCTTGTTCTGCGTGCCGCCGTGCTGCTGGTTCTCGGCCTCGGCGCCTTCGCCGCAGCGCGCGCGCAGTCGCTGGTCGATCTGTTCGACGCGGCACGCGCCTACGACGCGACCTACCTCGCTGCGCGCGCCCAAGCCGACTCTGCGCAGTACCGCGCGGCCCAGGCCGACGCGCTGGTGCGCCCCAACGTCGCGCTGTCGGCCGGCGCCTCGCACGAGAACGCCAACGTGCCGACCAGCCCGGTGCTGCGCAACGGCGCGCTGACGACCGACGGCGCGCAGATCGGCGTGCAGGCGCGCCACCCGCTGTACAACCGCGCCAACCGCCCGGCGATCGACCAGGCCTACAAGGGCCTGGACATCGCGCGCGCCGACCTCGCCAGCGCCGAGCAGGACCTGATCGTGCGCGTGACCCAGGCCTATTTCGACGTGCTCGCCGCGCAAGACACGCTGGGCTTCACCATCGCCAGCAAGAACGCCATCACCGAGCAGCTCGCCGCGGCCAAGCGCAACTTCGAGGTCGGCACGGCGACCATCACCGACACCCGCGAGGCGCAGGCGCGCTACGACCTCGCGGTCGCGCAGCAGATCGCCGCCGAGAACGACCTCAAGACGAAGCAGGCCGCGCTCGACCAACTGGTCGGCCGCCAGGACGTGGCGCCGCGGCCGCTGGCCGCGCCGGTGCAGCTGCCGGCCACGCTCGCCGCGGGCAGCGCCGACGACTGGGTGCAGCGCGCCGAGGCCGAGCATCCGGCGATCCGCAAGGCGCAGCTCGCGCTCGACATCGCCCGGCTCGAGAACTCCAAGGCGCGGGCGGCGCGGCTGCCGACGGTCGACCTCGTCGGCTCGGTGGCCGGCGGCCGTAACGTCGGCAACGGCGCCAATCCGGCGCCCGGCAACTTCAGCAACGCGACGGTCGGCGTGCAGCTGAGCCTGCCGCTGTATACCGGCGGCGCGATCGACAACCGCATCCGCGAGACCGCATCGCTGGAGGAGAAGTCGCGCGACGACCTCGACGCGGCGCGCCGCGTCGTCGCGCTGGCGACGCGCCAGACCTACCTCGGCGTGCAGTCGGGGCAGGCGCAGGTCAAGGCCTTCGAGGCCGCCGAGAGCTCGAACCAGCTCGCGCTCGAGGCGACCCAGCTCGGCTACAAGGTCGGCGTGCGCGTCAACATCGACGTGCTGAACGCGCAGACGCAGCTCTACCAGACGCGCCGCGACCTCGCCAAGTCGCGCTACGACGTCCTCGTCAACAGCCTGCGCTTGCGCCAGGCCTCGGGCGTGCTCGCACCCGACGACCTCAAGCCGATCAACGCGCTGCTCGCGCCCTGACCTTCAGTCGTTCGGCAGGCCGAAGGCGACGATCTCGTCGCCCTGCCGGAAGCCGAACAGCGCGCTGCCGCCTGCAGCCACCGCGACGTATTCGCGACCGCCGACCGCGTACGCGACCGGCGGCGCGTTGACGCCGGCATCGCAGCGGAACTGCCACAGGCGCGCGCCGCTGGCGGCATCGAACGCGGCGAACCAGCCGCGGCCGGCCCCGGTGAAGACGAGCCCGCCGGCGGTGACGAGCGCGCCGCCGACCAGCGGCTCGTCGGTCTTCACCTGCCAGCGCAGGCGGCCGCGGTGGCCGAGGTCGAGCGCGGAAAGGGTGCCCCAGGACTCGTCGCCGTCCTGCGTGCTCGCGTAGTGCAGCACGCTGCCGTCGGCACGCCGCAGTTCGTGCGCGACGTAGCGCGTCGGCAGGTGCAGCGCGGCGACGTAGAACAGGCCGCTGGCCGCGTCGTAGGCGGCCGGCGACCAGTTCGCGCCGCCGGCGATGCCCGGCGCGACCAGCACGCCGGGCGCAGGCTGCGGCGGCGTGAACAGGTTCCTCTGCGGCACGAAGGCGTCGCTCCTGAACAGCAGCCGGCCGTCGCGCCGGTCGTGCACGTAGACCCAGCCGACCTTGCTCGCCTGCGCCACCACCGGCACGAGCTCGCCGTTCAGCTCGGCGTCGAGCAGCACCGGCGCGCTGGCCACGTCGTAGCCCCAGCGGTCGTGCGGCACCTGCTGCCAGTACCAGACCAGCCGGCCGGTGGCGAGGTCCAGCGCGACCAGCGACGAGGTGTAGAGGTTGTCGCCCGGGCGCGAGTCGTCGACCATCTGCGGCGACGGGTTGCCGGTGCCGAAGATCAGCAGGCCGCGTTCGGCATCGACGACCGGCGTGCTGTAGATGGACCCGCCGCCGTAGGCCCACGCCCCGGCGTGCGCGGGCGCAGCGGCACGCTCGGCGTCGACGTCGCGCTGCAGCGCATCGCCATCCGGCGTGGTGGTGCGAAAGTGCCCTTCCCAGCCGGGGCCGGTGACGTCGAAGTGCCACAGCGGCCGACCACTGTCGGCGTCGAAGGCGGCCATCAGCCCCGGCCGGCCGTACTGGCCGGCGACGCCGACCACGGCCAGCCCCTGCTCCGGGTGCAGCCCGTAGCCGACGCCGTTGATGCCGATGAAGACACGTCCGCCGTGCACGAGCGGCGCCGCGCCGATGCCCACGCCGGTCGAGCCGCGCGCGCCGCGCTGCGACAGCGGGTCGGCGGCGTCGAGCTGGCTGGTCGCCTCGGTCGGGTTGGCGTACTCGGCGACGGTGACGTCCCACAGCACCCGCCCGTCGCGCGCGTCGAGCGCGATCAGCCGGCCGTCGACGCTGCCGAGGTAGACCTTGCCGCCGGCGACCGCCACGCCGCGGCTGGCCGGCCCGCAGCACAGCTTGCGCGCCGGGTCGCGCAGGCGGTGCGTGTAGCGCCAGCGCTCGCGGCCGGTGGCGGCATCGAGCGCGACCACGTGGCTGTACGGCAGCGACACGAACATGACGCCGTCGACGACGATCGGCGTGGCCTGGAAGGTCGCCTTCACGCCGCTGTGGTAGGCCCACCTCGGCACCAGCCGCGCCACGTTGCGCGTGTCGATCTGTGCCAGCGGCGAACGGCGCTGCCCGGACAGGTCGCGGCCGTGCAGGGCCCAGTCCGCATCGGGCGGCCCAGCCGGTGTGGCACAGGCGGCGACGAGCAGCGCGGCCAGCGCGGCGAGCGCGCGGCCGCCGGATGGGTTCCGCCGCTGGCCCGACATTCAGCGCCCGCGCACGTTCCAGCGCAGCCGCCGGTAGATCGTGTTGCGCGCGATGCCCAGCCGCTTCGACGCCGCCGACACATTGCCGCCCTCGGCGTCGAGCGCGGCGCGGATCAGCGCCAACTCGGCGTCCTCGAGCCGGCCCACCGGTTCGGTGCTCGCCGCTCTCGGCATCGGCGCCGACGGCGGCGCCGCGCAGGCCGCCGACTCCTCGAGGAAGTCGTCGGACAGGTGCACCAGCGTGATCTGACGCTCGCCGCCGGCCATCAGGGCCGCGCTGCGCAGCACGTTGGCCAGCTGGCGCAGGTTGCCCGGCCAGCGGTAGGCGAGCAGCCGCGCCATCACGTCGGCGCCGGGCCGCGGCACGGCTCCCTCGCCCTGTGCGTCGAGGATCGAGCGCACCAGGATCTCCAGGTCGCTGCGCTCGCGCAGCGGCGGCAGCCTCACCGCGATGCCGTTGAGGCGGTAGTACAGGTCCTCGCGGAAGGCCTGCGCGGCGATCAGCGCGCGCAGGTCGCGGTGCGTGGCGCTGATCAGCGCGACGTCGACGGCCACCGGCTTGTGCCCGCCCAGCGGCACCACCTGGCGCTCCTGCAGCACGCGCAGCAGCCGCGCCTGCAGCGCCAGCGG
>JBLMVT010000017.1:0-3093 GCA_050256835.1 Betaproteobacteria bacterium
TCGTCAAGGCGAGCTGGTAGGCGCGCGCCGCGATACGGAGAGACTGCAATGAGCATGAGTGACCCCATCGCCGACATGCTGACGCGCATCCGCAATGCGCAAAGCGTGGAGAAGGCGGTCGTGACGATGCCCTCGTCGAAGCTGAAGGTGGCGATCGCCCAGGTCCTGAAGGACGAGGGCTACATCGACGGCTACGCGGTGCGTGGCGAGGCCAAGCCCGAACTCGAGATCGCGCTGAAGTACTACGCCGGGCGGCCGGTGATCGAGCGCATCGAGCGCGTCAGCCGACCCGGCCTGCGCATCTACAAGGGCCGTCACGACATCCCGACGGTGATGAACGGCCTCGGTGTCGCCATCGTCACCACGCCCCAGGGCGTGATGACAGACCGCAAGGCGCGTGCGTCGGGCATCGGCGGCGAAGTGCTGTGCTTCGTCGCCTGACGGCCGCAAGGAGAGATCTGCAATGTCCCGCGTAGGAAAGATGCCGATCGCCGTCCCGCAGGGCGTGGACGTGTCGATCTCCGACGGACGGCTCAGCGTCAAGGGTGCGCTCGGCACGCTGGCGCGCCCGGTTCACGCCCTGGTGAGCGTGACGAGCGACGCCGGTCGCCTGTCGGTGGTGCCCGCCAACGGGTCGACCGAGGCCGACGCGATGAGCGGCACAATCCGCGCGCTCATCGCCAACATGATCAACGGCGTCAGCAAGGGCTTCGAGCGCCGGCTGACGCTGGTCGGGGTGGGGTTCCGCGCTCAGGCGCAGGGCAGCAAGCTGAACCTGCAGGTCGGCTTCTCGCACCCGGTGGTCAAGGAGATGCCGGCCGGGGTCAAGGTCGAGTGCCCGACGCCGACCGAGATCGTGATCAAGGGGTCGGACCGCCAGGTGGTCGGCCAGATCGCCGCCGAGGTGCGCGCCATCCGGCCGCCCGAGCCCTACAAGGGCAAGGGAATCCGCTACGCGGACGAAAGGGTCTCGCTGAAAGAGACCAAGAAGAAGTAGGACAGGAGCGCGAACATGTTGAACAAGAAGGACCAGCGGATCCGCCGCTCGCGGCAGACGCGGCTGCGCATCGTGCAGCAGCGCCTCGCCCGGCTCACCGTGCACCGCTCCAACCTGCACATCTACGCCAGCGTGATCTCCGTCGACGGCACGCGAGTGCTGGCCAGCGCCTCGACCGCCGAGGCCGAGGTGCGCCAGGCGCTGGGTGCCGCCGGCAAGGGCGGCAACGTCGCGGCCGCCTCGATCATCGGCAAGCGCATCGCCGAGAAGGCGAAGGCAGCCGGTGTCGAACGCGTGGCCTTCGACCGCGCGGGCTTCCGGTATCACGGCCGCGTCAAGGCGCTGGCCGACGCGGCCCGCGAGGCCGGCCTGCAGTTCTGAACGCACGAGGATCGATCGACATGGCGAAGTTTCAACCCCGCGTCCAGGACGAAGGCCGCGACGACGGCCTGAAGGAAAAGATGATCGCGGTGAACCGCGTCACCAAGGTGGTGAAGGGCGGGCGCACGCTCAGCTTCGCGGCTCTGACAGTGGTCGGCGACGGCGACGGCCGCATCGGCATGGGCAAGGGCAAGGCCAAGGAAGTGCCGGTGGCGGTGCAGAAGGCGATGGAAGCCGCGCGCCGCAACATGTTCAAGGTGCAGCTGAAGAACGGCACCATCCACCACAACGTCGTCGGCGAGCACGGCGCGGCCAAGGTGCTGATGGCCCCCGCCAAGCCGGGCGACGGCATCATCGCCGGCGGCCCGATGCGCGCGGTGTTCGAGGTGATGGGCGTGACCGACATCGTCGCCAAGAGCCACGGCTCGACCAACCCGTACAACATGGTGCGCGCCACGCTCGACGCACTGAAGTCGTCGACGACGCCGGCCGAAGTCGCCGCCAAGCGCGGCCTGTCGGTCGAGTCCCTGTTCGGCTGAGCGCGCGGAGGATCGACATGACGGACAAGAAGACGCTGAAGGTCAAGCTGGTGCGCAGCGTCGCCGGCACGCGCGAGTCGCATCGGGCGACGGTGCGCGGGCTGGGCCTGCGCAGGCTCGGCAGCGAGCGCGAGCTCGAGGACACGCCCGCGGTGCGCGGGATGGTCAACAAGGTCTCGTACCTGGTGAAGATCGTCTAGGACCATGGAACTGAACAGCATCAAGCCCGCCGAGGGCAGCAAGAAGGCGCGCCGCCGCGTCGGCCGCGGCATCGGCTCCGGGCTCGGCAAGACGGCCGGTCGCGGGCACAAGGGGCAGAAGTCCCGCGCCGGCGGCTACCACAAGGTCGGCTTCGAAGGCGGCCAGATGCCGCTGCAGCGCCGGCTGCCCAAGCGCGGCTTCAAGTCGGTGGCGCTCAAGCACAACGCCGAGATCACGCTGGCCGACCTGCAGCGGCTCGACGCGACCGAGGTCGACCTGCTCACGCTGAAGGCCGCGCGGCTGGTCGGCGAGACGGCGCGCGTGGTCAAGGTCATCAAGACCGGCGAGCTGACGCGCAAGGTGGTGCTCAAGGGCATCGGCGCGACCGCCGGCGCGAAGGCGGCGATCGAGGCTGCCGGCGGTTCGGTCGAGACGGCCGCGGTCGCCGGCTGAGGGAGCGAAGGCGCCCGTGGCAACCAATGCGAATCAGCTGGCCAGGAGCGGCAAGTTCGGCGACCTGCGTCGCCGGTTGGTCTTCCTGCTGCTCGCGCTCGTCGTCTACCGCATCGGCGCGCACATCCCGGTGCCGGGCATCGACCCGGCCCAGCTCGAGCAGCTGTTCAAGGGCCAGCAGGGCGGCATCCTGAGCCTGTTCAACATGTTCTCGGGCGGAGCGCTGTCGCGCTTCACCGTGTTCGCGCTGGGCATCATGCCGTACATCTCGGCGTCGATCATCATGCAGCTGATGACCTACGTCGTGCCCTCGCTCGAGTCGCTGAAGAAGGAAGGCGAGTCGGGCCGGCGCAAGATCACGCAGTACACCCGCTACGGCACGCTGGGCCTGGCGCTGTTCCAGTCGCTGGGGATCTCGCTGGCGCTCGAGGGCTCGCAGGGACTCGTCATCGCTCCCGGCATGGCCTTTCGCCTCACGGCGATGGTGAGCCTGACCGCGGGCACGATGTTCCTGATGTGGCT
>JBLMVT010000018.1:0-2702 GCA_050256835.1 Betaproteobacteria bacterium
TGCAGCGCGCCGCCTACCTGTTCGTCGTCGCCGACACGCTGGCGCTGGTGCTGTCGGGCCTGGTGCTGTGGAAGTCGGTGCAGTTCCCGCTGCTGCGCGAGGCGCTCGGCGGCTACGAGGCGGCGCGCCGCGTGCACTTCTTCGCCATGGCCGGCCTGTTCGCCTTCGTCGGCGTGCACCTGGCGATGGTCGCGCTGGTACCGCGCACCCTGCTCGCGATGCTGCGCGGACGCTGAGGAGTCGAACCATGATCCGCCGCCCCCCACCGCTGCGCCGCGACGGCGCCGAACTCCTCGGCGAGGCGCTGTCCGCCGTGCGCGACCCGGCGCGCCGCGCCTTCCTCGGCCGCACGCTCACGCTCGGCGGCCTGTCGATGCTGACCGGCTGCTCGCTGGCGGACGACGCCGGTGCCGAGTCGGCGCTGGCCCGCATCTCGCGGCTCAACGACCGCGCGCAGGCCTGGCTGTTCGACCCGAACCGCCTGGCGCCCACCTATCCCGAGTCGATGATCACACGGCCGTTCCCCTTCAACGCCTTCTACGGCGAGGACGAGGTGCCGCGCATCGACGGCGAGCGCTTCCGGCTGCAGGTGAGCGGCCGGGTCGCCGACCGCCGCCGCTGGACGCTCGCCGAGCTGAACGCGCTGCCGCAGGCCGCGCAGGTGACGCGCCATATCTGCGTCGAGGGCTGGAGCGCCATCGGCAAGTGGGGCGGCGTGCCGTTCGCTGCCTTCCTGAAGCGCGTCGGTGCCGACCTGGGCGCGAAGTACGTCGGCTTCGAGTGCGCCGACGACTACTACACCAGCATCGACATGGCGACCGCGCTGCACCCGCAGACGCTGCTCGCGCTCAGCTACGACGGCCGGGTGCTGCCGCCGCGCTACGGCTACCCGATGAAGCTGCGCATCCCGACCAAGCTCGGCTACAAGAACCCGAAGCACATCCAGTCCATCTTCGTCACCAACACCCACCCGGGTGGCTACTGGGAAGACCAGGGCTACAACTGGTTCGGCGGCTCCTGAAGCCGCGCGGCCGGCGCCCCGCCTCCCGTCACTCTCCGATCCACCACCGAAAGGACCCTCATGAAGAAGTTCGCCTTTGCCGTACTGTCCGCCGCCATCGCCTCGGCCGCCGTGCTGGTCGCCGGCGGCCCGGCCTACGCCCAGGACGCGATGAACAAGGACGCCATGGCCAAGGACGCGATGGCCCACGACGCCATGAAGAAGGACGAGATGAAGAAGGACGCCATGGCCAGGCACGCGACCGCCAAGGACGCGATGAAGAAGGATCACATGGCCCGGGACGGCATGAAGAAGAAGGACGCCATGAAGCACGACGCGATGAAGAAGGACGCGATGGCCCACGACGGCATGTCCGGCGACGCGATGGCCAAGGACGCGATGAAGAAGTGAGGTGCCGCCCGCGGTCGGGCCGGGGAGCCGCGCACGCGTTCAGTCCAGCGTGCGCCGGAACCGCTTCAGCCCGACCGCCAGCACGACCGCCGTGAACGCCAGCAACGGCCACAGGTGCTGCCACAGCTGCGGCCATTCGTTGCCCTTGAGCATGACGCCGCGGATGAAGCGCAGGAAGTGCGTCAGCGGCAGCAGCTCGCCGAGCCACTGCGCCCACACCGGCATGCCGCGGAACGGGAACATGAAGCCCGACAGCAGCATCGACGGCAGGAAGAAGAAGAACGTCATCTGCATCGCCTGCATCTGGCTGCGCGCGACGCTCGAGATCGTGATGCCCACGGTGAGGCTGGCGGCGATGAACGCCAGCGTGCCGAGCATCAGCGTGACGACCGAGCCGGCGAACGGCACGTCGAACACCCAGCGCGCCACCAGCAGGATGATCGCCACCTGCACGTAGCCGATGACGACGTAGGGCACGATCTTGCCGACCATCACCTCGATTGGCCGCACCGGCGTGGCGAGCAGGTTCTCCATCGTGCCGCGCTCGACCTCGCGCGTCACCGCCAGCCCGGTCATCATGATCATCGTCATCGTCAGGATCACGCCCATCAGGCCGGGCACGATGTTGTACTGGGTGATGCCCTCGGGGTTGTAGCGGCGCTGGATGCGCCATTCGAACGGCGGCGGCGCGCCGGGCCGCGCCGCCGGTCCGACGAGGTCGTGCCTGAGCGCCGCGCTGCCGAGCTGCAGCAGCGCGGCGATCGCGTTGCCGGTGGCCGCCGGGTCGGTGGCGTCGGCCTCGACCAGCAGCGCCGGCCGCTCGCCGCGCAGCACGGCGCGCTCGAAGCCGGCCGGAACGGTCAGCACGAACTGCACCTCGCCGCGCGCGAGTGCGCGCTCGGCGCGCGCGTCGTCGAAGTCGGCGCCGACGACGCGGAAGTAGCCGGTGTTCTCGAGCGCGCGCACGACGCTGCGCGTGAACGGGCCCTGCTCGCGCGCGATCACCGCCGTCGGCAGCGCCTTCGGGTCGCCGTTGATGGCGAAGCCGAACAGCGCCATCTGGATGATCGGGATGCCGACGATCATGGCGAAGGTCAGCCGGTCGCGGCGCAGCTGGATGAACTCCTTGACGACGATCGCCGCCAGCCGGCGCAGCCCGAGGCCCTTCATGCCGTGCGCTCCGCGGCGCGGCGCGACAGGTCAATGAACACCTCCTCCAGCGAGGGCTCGGCCGGCTCGACGTGCACGCCCTGCGGCAGCGCCGCGCGCAGCCGGGCGTCGAGCGCGGCGG
>JBLMVT010000019.1:0-4657 GCA_050256835.1 Betaproteobacteria bacterium
AGCCCAGGCACTGGGGTGCCGTCAACCGGTAATGTCACTGGAGGAGTGATGTCCGCGGCCACGGCCGTCGGCGATGGGGAGGGCGTCAAGAGAAGGACGAGACCGACTGCAACGATCCCCAGTGCGACGGCGAGGTAGCCCGGAGACGGGCGCCACTCGCGTGCCGCTCGGCGCCGATCGGCTGGTGGAGGACCGTGATGGCGCGGTGCGTGCATGGCATGGGCGGCCCCGCGCCCTCAGGGAGCCGACGGGTTGGAGGTCGACAGTGCCCAGCCCATGCGCTCGTGGCCGTACTGGTTCCAGATCGGGCTCTTGCCACCCGGGAACGAGGTGTAGCGCGGTGCGCCCGAGCCGGTCGTGCTGCCGAGCAGGCCGGAGCTGACCGTGCCGCCGGTGTAGGTCGGGTGCGTATCGTCGGACTGGATGTAGTCGTAGCTGCTGCTCGACGATACGAAATGCGTGTTGGCGTCGCGGATCGTCGAGCGCAGCGTCGTGGTGATGCGGGTGACGTAGTTCGACTGGTCCTCACCGGCGGTGTAGCGCAGGGCGTCGGAGTCGATCAGGGTGTCGCCGTTGCTGTCGTAGTCCGCGCCCATGTACTGGGCGAAGTTGTCCGCACACTGGAAGCCCTTCTGCCCCGCGTACGCGCACATCCAGTAGTTCATCGTCGCCACACGGGGCAGGAACGTGTCCTGCAGGTTGACGGTGGCGCCGGTCGTCGCGTCCTTGCACGAGCTCTGCACGTTGTCGGCGGCATAGCCCGGGTAGTACAGGTTCGAGACGATCTTCAGCTTGGTGCCGGCATAGGCGTTGGTGTTGATGTAATCCATCGCGGCCGCGACGTAGGCCTTGCAGTTGTTCACCGCCGCGTCCAGCCCGGAGTAGTCGCAGGTGCCGGTCTGGCTCTTGAAGGCCGAGCGCGCCTGCAAGCCGTCGTTGCCGCACATCTCGAACGTGACCACGCGGGTGGTGCTGGCCTGCATGTACGAGCGCTCGGCCACGATCTTGTTGTTGTAGATGTCCGAGGCCACCGCGCCGGATTTCGCACGGCGCACGCTCTCGATGTCGGCCTTCCAGAGCGCGGAGAGGTATTCCGCGTCCACCGTGGGCGCCGCGTACTTGGCCACGCTGATGGTGGAGCCGTTGTAGCCGGCATAGATTGAATCGCCGTAGGCAACGACTCTGAACTTGGTCCTCGTGTGGGCGCGGTCGATGGTCCAGGAGACGTTCTGGTTCAGCGTGTTCGCTGCCGCTTCCGAACCGAGCAGCAGCAGGGCCAGGGCGGGCAACAGCATGCGTGCCGCAACGCGGAATCCGGGTCGACGATGCGCGAGAGCGGGACTGTTCACGGCTTCTCCCCAGTGGCCCTGATGCCGACGCAGTGTGTCTCAAACGATGATGAGCGCCAATGGCCACGATTCGGGAGAATCCCTAGCGCAGACTCCCTAGCTCGGAATCAGCGACGTCTCGACAGCGCGGACGGCGGGCGAGCGCGGCGTGCATCGTTGGGGTGCAGCCCTTATCCTTGTCGGCGACGCAAATCCACGAGGGCGCCACCATGTACAAGAGGATCCTGGTCCCGCTCGACGGCTCCCGCTTTTCGGAGCAGATCCTGCCCTATGTCGGCTGGCTCGGCCGCAAGACGGGGGTCGAGGTTGCGCTGCTGCGCGTCGTCGACAAGGACGACGAAAGGCCGCAGGCGCAGCAAGCGCTCGAAGCGCTGGCCGGCGCCATCCCGGCGACATCGATCTGCACCGTCGACGGGGGCGACGTCACCCGAGCGATCCTCGGCGAGGCCGCGCGCGTCCCGGGAACGCTGGTGGCCATCAGCTCGCACGGCCGGTCCGGCCTCAAGCGGGCCATCCTGGGCAGCACCGCCTTGAACGTGTTGCGCACCGGGCGCGAGCCGATCTTCGTGTTCCGGCCGCAGCAGGCCGACGCGAGCCCGGGCCCGGTGGCGATCGAGCGGATCGTCGTCCCGCTCGACGGCAGCGCGCTGTCCGAGTCGATCCTGCCGCTGGCGGGCGAACTGGCGCGCTGGATCGGCGCGCGGGTCGTCGTCGCATCGGTCCTCGATCCCGCCGCACGCGAAGCGGAGCCCGGGGTGGCGGTCAGCGACGTCGTCGAATCGGGCTACGTGCATTCGCACGCCTCGCAACTGTCGGCACGCTACGGCATCGGCGTCGGCTGGGAGGTCCTGCACGGCGATCCCAAGGAAGCCATTCCCACCTTCGTGCGCGGCCTGCCGAACACGATGCTCGCGATGACGACTCACGGGCGCAGCGCGCTGCAGTCGGCGATCGTCGGCAGCGTGACGGCGGCCAGCCTGCGCGACAGCGGCGTGCCGGTGTTCACGCGGCTGCCCTGACGCCGCCCCGCCGCGCCTCGGGGCCCGGCCACGACGCGATGCACCACTGCGCCGCCCAGTAGCTCGCGAGGATCCACAGCGACGCCGCGGGCAGCGGCATCATGAACCGCTCCACCGCGAGCAGCGCGTCCGACGTGACGAACAGCGCCCCGCCCAACGCGAGCCACCCCGCGGGCTGCTCGCCGTCCGTGCCACGCGCCCCGCGCCACACCGCCGCCGCTTGCGCCGCCATCGACACCAGGCAGACGACGTAGGCCGCCACCGGCAGCCGCAGCGCTGCCGGCACGCCGCCCCACAGCGCGGCGAGGATCGCCGCCGCGACGAGCGCATAGGCCGCGAACGGCCACGCCGGCCGCGCCAGCCGCTGCACGCGCGTGAACGCCGCGAGGTAGGCCAGGTGCGCGAGCAGGAACGCGATCAGGCCCGGCAGGAAGCCCTGCTTCGGCCACAGCAGCGCCACGTCGCCCGCCAGCGAGAGCGAGAGACCACCGAGCACCCAGCGCCGCAGCGCGGGCGTGGCGCGCCCGCGCGGCCACGCGTGGGCGATCACCAGCGCCGTCGTCAGCGGCTTGAACACGAACGCCAGCGCCGGCAGGCCGAGCGCCCAGGGCGCCGCAGCGATGGCGAGCAGAGCGCTGACGATCGTCGCGACGGCCAGCGCGCTCATTCGGCCGCAGCTGCCGTCGCGGCCACGCGTGCCGCGAGCGCCGCACGCTGCGCCTTCAGGCGCTCGCGCGGGTCGACCCCCGCCGCCTGCTCGTCGAGCTTCATCTCCTTCACGAAGCGGCTCGGCAGCGCGACCACCGTTTCCCGGCCGCGCTTCCTTCTGCGCAGGCTGCTCACGGCCAGCGTGGTGCGCGCGCGCGTGATGCCGACGTACATCAACCGCCGCTCCTCCTCGAGCCGCTCGGACGTCATCTCCTCGTCGTCGGCCTTGAACGGCAGCAGGCCCTCGACGACACCGGCGAGCACCACATGCGGCCACTCCAGCCCCTTGGCCGCGTGCAGCGTCGAGAGCGTGACCACGTCGCGCTCGTCGCCGCGCTCGGCCAGGCTGATGATCACGCTGATCGTCTGCGCCACCTGCAGCACCGACTGCTTCTCGCTCGCGAAGGCGCCGCCCTCCTGCGTGATCTCGCCGCCGCAGCGCCTGGCGACCCAGTCGACGAACTCCAGCACGTTGCCCCAGCGGGCGGCGGCGAGCTTGTCGCTGTCCTCGGCGTCGAACAGGTGCTGCTCGTAGCCGATGTCCGCAAGGAAACCGAGCAGCAGCGCCTTCGCGTCCTCGGCGCCCTCGGTGTGGCGTGCGCGGTGCTCGAGGTCGTTCACGGTGCGGCCGAACTCGTGCAGCGAGCCGATCGCCTTCTTGTTGAGGGCGGTGCCCAGCGATTCGGCGAACAACGCCTCGAACAGGCTGGTCTTCCACCGCGCAGCGAACTCGCCGAGCGCGGCGAGCGTCTGGTGCCCGATGCCGCGCTTGGGGCAGGTCACCGCGCGCAGGAAAGCCGGGTCGTCGTCCTGGTTGACGACCAGGCGCAGCCAGGCGCACAGGTCGCGGATCTCGGCGCGGTCGAAGAAGCTCTGCCCGCCCGACACCTTGTACGGGATCTGCGCGGCGCGCAGCTTCTGCTCGAACGCGCGCGCCTGGTGGTTGGCGCGGTAGAGGATGGCGAAGTCGGCGAGCTTCACCTCGCCCCCTCGCGCCCGGAGCGCCTGGATGCGCGCGACGGCGCGCTCGGCCTCGTGCTCCTCGCCGTCGCACTCGACGAGCTGCACCGGCTCGCCGTCGCCGAACTCGCTCCACAGCTTCTTCTCGAACAGCTTCGGGTTGTGGCCGATGACGGCGTTGGCGGCGCGCAGGATGGCGCCGGTCGAGCGGTAGTTCTGCTCCAGCGCGATCACCTTCAGGCGCGGGAAGTCGTGCGGCAGGCGCTTCAGGTTGTCGATCGTCGCGCCGCGCCAGCCGTAGATGCTCTGGTCGTCGTCGCCCACCGCGGTGAACATCGGCCGCGCGTCGTCGGCCAGCAGCTTGAGCAGCTCGTACTGCGTGGCGTTGGTGTCCTGGTATTCGTCCACCAGCACGTGGCCGAGTTGCGACTGCCACTTCTCGCGCACTTCCGCGTGCTGTTGCAGCAGCTTGAGCGGCAGGCCGATCAGGTCGTCGAAGTCCACGCTCTGGTAGGCGACCAGCCGCTCCTCGTAGCGCGCCATGATGCGCGCCGTGATGCGCTCGTTGTCATCTTTGGCCTGCGCCTCCGCCTGCGCTGCATTCGGCCCCATGTTCTTCCA
>JBLMVT010000020.1:0-10261 GCA_050256835.1 Betaproteobacteria bacterium
GATCAAGGTGATGGGCGCGAACGCCGAGGGCTTCGTGCACGCAATGGTCTCGGTGGCGGGGCGCTTCGATCCTGACTTCGACGCCGCCACTGTCGAACTGCGGCCGAGCCGGGGCAGCAAGTATCTCGGCGTCACGCTGACGGTCAACGCGACCAGTCGCGCGCAGCTCGACGAGCTGTACCGCACGCTGTCGTCGCATCCCATGGTGCGGGTCGTGCTCTGAGTCGCGTGCCGACGATCCGCTGGCTCGGTCGCGTCGACTACCTCGCGACCCTCGACGCCATGCGCGCCTTCACGGAGGCGCGCGGCGCCGGGGTGCCGGACGAGATCTGGCTGGTCGAGCATGACCCGGTGTACACGCAGGGCGTTGCCGGCCGCGCCGAGCATGTGCGCGCCGCCGGGGCCATCCCGGTCGTGCAGAGCAACCGCGGCGGCCAGGTGACCTATCACGGGCCGGGGCAGGTGGTCGCGTATCCGCTGGTCGACCTGCGCCGGCTGCGCCTGCACGTCAAGGAGTACGTCTACCGGCTCGAGGCGGCCGTGCTCCGGGTGCTGGAGGGCTACGGCATCACCGGGCATCGCGTTGCCGGCGCGCCCGGTGTGTACGTGCGGCTGGCCGACCCGTCCGGCCATGCCCTGCTCGCCGGTCCGCCCGATCCGCACGAGCCGTTCCGCGGCCTCGGCAAGATCGCAGCGCTCGGCATCAAGGTGACGCGCGGCTGCGCCTACCACGGCGTGGCGCTGAACGTCGACATGGACCTGGAGCCGTTCGGGCGGATCGACCCCTGCGGCTACCCGGGGTTGGCGACGGCCGATCTCGCTAGACTCGGGGTCTCCACCGACTGGCACGACGCGGCCCAACGCCTGGCGCAACGCCTGGCCGGGCAGCTCGAACCCCGATGAACACGCCCTCCTACGACGCGACCGAGAAGCAGAAGGCCCAGGCCAAGACGGCGCGCATCCCGATCAAGGTGGTGCGCAACGCCGAGGCGCTGAAGAAGCCCGACTGGATCCGCGTCAAGGCCGGCTCGCCGACGACCCGCTTCTACGAGATCAAGCAGATCCTGCGCGAGCACCGGCTGCACACGGTCTGCGAGGAAGCGTCGTGCCCGAACATCGGCGAGTGCTTCGGGCGCGGCACGGCGCCGTTCATGATCATGGGCGACAAGTGCACGCGACGCTGTCCGTTCTGCGACGTCGGCCATGGCCGGCCCGACCCGCTCGATGCCGACGAGCCGACGAACCTGGCCAAGACGGTTGCCGCCTTGAAGCTGAAGTACGTCGTCATCACCAGCGTCGACCGCGACGATCTGCGCGACGGCGGCGCGGGGCACTTCGTCGCCTGCATCGAGAAGCTGCGCGAGCTGTCGCCGGAAACCCGCATCGAGATCCTAACCCCGGACTTCCGCGGTCGCCTGGACCGCGCACTCGCAATCCTGCAGGCCGCACCGCCCGACGTGATGAACCACAACCTGGAGACGGTGCCGCGGCTGTACCGGCAGGCGCGTCCGGGTTCGGACTACGCCTTCTCGCTGGACCTGCTGCGTCGCTTCAAGCAGTCCGTGCCCGGCGTGCCGACCAAGAGCGGGCTGATGGTCGGGCTGGGCGAGACCGACGACGAGATCCTCGCCGTCATGCGCGACATGCGCGAGCACGGCATCGACATGCTGACGATCGGCCAGTACCTGGCGCCCAGCAGTCACCACCTGCCGGTGCAGCGCTACGTGCACCCCGACACGTTCGCCCTGTTCGGGCGCGAGGCGCGGGCGATGGGGTTCACCCACGCGGCGGTCGGCGCGCTGGTGCGCTCGAGTTACCACGCCGACCGCCAGGCACAGGCCGCCGGCGTGGTGGAATGAGCGTCAGCCTTCGGCCAGCAGCTGCTCGACCAGCGCGTGCAGGGCGGCGAAGTCGGGCTCGCCGACGTAGCGTTTGACGATCTCGCCGCGCTTGTTGATGAGGTAGCTGGTCGGCGTCAGGCGCACGTCGCCGAAGCTCTTGGCCACGCTGCCGGTGTTGTCGATCGCCACCGCGAACGGCAGCTTGCGCGACTCGGCGAAGTTCATCACGTAGGCGGGGGGGTCGTAGCTCATTGCCACCGCAACCGTGTCGTAGCCGCGCGACTTGTAGCGCTGGTAGGTGTCGATCACCTTCGGCATCTCGTGCACGCAGGTCGTGCAACTCGTGGCCCAGAAATTGACCAGCACCACCTTGCCGCGCAGCGCCTGCAGGCTGGTCTGCTTGCCGTCGAGCAGCGTGTAGGCAACGTCGGGCGCCGGCTGGGTCGAGCCCAGACCCAGCCACGCGAGGTAAGCGCCACCCCCGATTGCCAGAACGGCCAGGGCGGCGGCAACATGGCGGGTCAGCTTCATGGGGGGCTCCGTGCAACGGCGTCAGTTTATGTCATCGGGGGCGGGCCTCGTGCTGGTGGGGGCACCGCGCCTCGCGCGCCCGCAGTCGTTCAGCGAGACTGACGCCGCGCTGGGCGTGCGCGAGGCGCTCGAGCGGGGTGCGGTGGCAGCCGTCCGGCAACTTGGCCGCAGCGGTGGATTCCTCGACAACCCGAAAGTTCGCATCCCGCTGCCCGGTCTGCTCGCCGATGCCGGCCGCCTTCTCAAGGCGACGGGGCAGGGCGCGCGCGTCGACGAACTTGTGGTGGCGATGAACCGCGCCGCCGAGGCGGCGATGCCCGAGGCCAGGAACCTCCTCGTCTCGACCGTGAAATCGATGAGCGTCGAGGACGCACGCCGCATCGTCACGGGCGGCGACGACTCGGTGACGCGCTTTTTCGCCGCCAAGACACGGCAGCCGCTGTCAGTGAAGTTCCTGCCGATCGTCACCCGCGCCACCGAGCGCGTGCGACTGGCGGAGAAGTACAACGCGGTGGCGAGCAAGGCGGCGGGGCTCGGCGTGGTCCGCCGCGAGGATGCGAACATCCAGCAGTACGTCACCGGCAAGGCGCTCGATGGCCTGTACCTGGTGATCGGCGAGGAGGAGCGCAAGATCCGCCGCGATCCGGTCGGAACCGGTAGCACGATCCTGAAGAAGGTCTTCGGCTCGTTGCGCTGAGGGTCGCATCGGAGACGGTCCGGCACGCGCCGTCGTGAGCGCCAACCCACCGCTCTGCGGGTCGCCGCAGGCCGACGCCGGCCCCGCGGCGCGACTCGTCGCCGCGCCGGCTTTCGTTCCGCCGCGCGGCGCCGTCGGCCGGCGCGGCTCCGACGTTCTGGTGCTGTTCGGCGCCGACTGGGACCGGTGCGTGTTGCCGCGTTACGCGCGCGGTGGGCGCCTGCGTTTCCACGAGCACGGCTTCGACCTGTTCCGCTTCCCGAGCAACGCCCGGTTGATGTGGTTCGACCTGTGGCGCTTCATCGAGCGCCTGGCCTCGCGCTATCGCGGGCGCGTCGACGCGGTGTTCAGCTCCAACGAACAGTTCGGCGCGCTGGCCGCGTCGCTGCTGGCGCGCGAACTGGGGCTGCCGGGGCTGCCACCCGAAGTGCTGCTGGCCACGCAGCACAAGTACGAGGCGCGATGCCGGCTCGCGCGGTTCGCGCCCGAGCTCTGCCCGGCATTCCGTCTGCTGCCGTACACGGTCGACCGCAAGCAGGCCGAGGCGCTGCGCTACCCGCTGTTTGTCAAGCCCGTCAAGGCGACCTTCTCGGTGCTCGCGCGCCGCTGCGACTCGGCCGACGAGTTGCTCCATCACGTGCGCTTCGGGCGCTGGGAGAGCCATCTCCTCGGCCGCCTCGTCGCGCCGCACGACCAGGCGCTCGGCCGCTTTCCGCAGTTCGGGGTCGGAGCGCGCCATCTGATCGTCGAGGAGGTCCTGCGCGGACGCCAGGTCAACGTCGACGGCTATGTCGACGCCGGAGCCGTGCATCTGCTCGGCATGACCGACGAACTGATGTATCCGGGAACGATCGCGTTCCGGCGCTTCGCCTTTCCGGCCCGGCTGGACGACGACCTGCGGGAGCGGCTGCGCGCGGCGAGCGAGAAGGTCGTCCACGGCTACGGCATCGACCACGGCTTCTTCAACCTCGAGTTCTGCGTCGACGACGTCAGCGGTGCGATCGGGCTCGTCGAGATCAACCCGCGCATGGCGGCGCAACTCGCCCCGTTCTACGACTGGGTGCTCGGCATCGACGCCTACGAGATCAGTTTCGCGCTGGCGCTCGGGCGCCGCGTGCCGGCGCCGCGCGCCGCGCGTTTCGGCGCGGCCGCGAGCTTCGTCTGGCGCAGCCGGGAGCCGAGCTCGTGCCCTCGCTTGCCGAGCGCGGAGGACCGCGCCTGGCTGGCCCGCGAGTATCCGCAGGCGCGGCTCGAGGTCTATGCGAAGCGCGGCGCCGCCCTGCATCGCGACCTGAAGTGGCTCGGCTCGCACCGTTGGGCAGTGCTCAACCTTCCTGGACACGAAGAGGCCGACCTGCACGAGAGCTACCTGCGCATCTGCCGACGCCTGCGCTGGCCGGCGCTCGACGCCGCCTGAGCGGCGGCGTCAAAGCGACTTCGACAGCTCGAACAACAGCGTGGACGGCAACGAATCGCGGATCGCGGCGCGGCCGACGCGCGCGTGGCGCGAACCGCCGGCGACCGAGAGCTGCAGGGTGTCCCCGCCATCGGCGATCTCGATGAACGGCAGCCCGGGGACGTCGCGCCGGACCTGCTCGCGCCAATCCAGGAAGTGCGTGTCTGCCAGCGTTGCCTCGTAGATGACGGCGTGCGGCAAGCCTTCCCGAGCGTATGTGGCCGCCTCGGCGACACCGTGGACGCTATCGACGATCAGTCCGAGGTGGCGTATTGCCTCGCGTACCTGGCCGCGCAGTTCATGGTGGGCCGCGACGATCAGCACCTGGCAGCCGGCGAGCAGCCGCGAGTCGATCGGCGCGGTGCCGCCGTCGTGTTCGACCGCGCGAGAGTCCTCGAGCCGATCGCCGACGGTGTGCGGAAATTCGAGGGTCAGCCGCGTGGCTCGAGCGTCGTCGCTGCGCTCGAGCCGCAGCCCCATGGTCCACGCGATCTGCTCGACCAGTCGCCAGGCCAGCGGGTCGGGCGTCGGTGCGCTTTCGTGGGCTGCGGCGCCCTCGTCGGGCGTGCGGCGCGCGAAGCGGCAGTGCAGGCGAGCGTGCGCGGGCCAGGGCCTCGTGTCGATGCGCAACTCGACCGCCGAACGCGCTCCGGTCAGCGCCCAGTCGAGCATGGCATCGCACAGCGCGTGCAGCAGCGCGGCGTCGACGATGACCTCGACCGGCCCGTGCACCTGTTCGAGCCGCACGCCGCGCGCCATCGTTTCACCGGCGCGTCGGGTCAGCATGGCTTGCAGCGTCTGCATCAGCGGCAGTCGCTCCTGCGACTGCCGCACGCGGCCCGAGCCGAAGTGCACCAGCTGCTGGCCGACCAGACCGGCGCGGCGCGCCGCCTCCAGCTCGTCGCGCAGCGCGCGCAGTGCCTGCCGATCGATGCGGCCGGTGCTCGTCAGCCCGTCGATGCGCTCGAGTGCCGAGGTGAGCGGGGCGGAAATGTCCTCGCCGACGTGGCGTAGCAATTCGCGCCAGCGCCGAGCGGCGTTGGGACCGTCGTCGCGGGGTGCGGGCTCGTCGGCGAAGGGATCGCAGGCCATGGCATTTGTAGTCGCGAGGGCGCGATGGTCGGCGCGGGCGCCGGGCGGCGTCGATCCCCGGCTCGGGGGCGACAGGCGCCGGCAAGCGATGGCGACCGGCAAAGGCGTGAATACTGCTCAGGGCTTCAGATCGCGCCTTCGCGGCGCAGCGCCGCGATCGCGTCGGCGTCGAGGCCGAGTTCGGCGAGCACCTCGTCGGTGTGCTCGCCCAGCAGCGGCGGAGCGCGTCGGTATTGCACTGGCGTCGCCGACAGCTTGAGCGGGCTGCCAACCAGTCGCAAGGTGTCGCTCGACGGATGCGGCATGGCGATCACCATCTCGCGCGCGGCCACCTGCGGGTCGGCGAACACCTCGCCCAGGTCGTTGATCGGGCCGCAGGGAACCTGAGCCGCCTCCAGCGCAGCCAGCCATTCCTGTTTGCGGCGCGTTTTCAGGATCGTCGCGAGCATCGGCACCAGCACCTGCCGATGCCGGACCCGGTCGGCATTGCGTACGAAGCGGGGGTCGCTGGCGAGCGCGGGCTGGCCGGCGACGGCGCAGAACTTGGCGAACTGGCTGTCGTTGCCCACCGCCAGGATGAGGTGGCCGTCGGCAGCCTCGAACACCTGGTAGGGGACGATGTTCTGATGCGCGTTGCCCGCGCGTTGCGGCGCGACGCCGGTGACGAGATAGTTGGCGCCGAGATTGGCCAGCATCGCCACCTGCGTGTCGAGCAGGGCCATGTCGATCGTCTGCCCCTCGCCGGTCGCGTCGCGGTGGCGTAGCGCGGCGAGGATTGCGACCGTCGCGTACAGCCCGGTGAACAGGTCCGCGACCGCGACACCGACCTTCTGCGGGCCGCCTCCCGGCGCGTCATCGGCGATCTCGGCACGCGACGGCCCGGTCACGCTCATCAGGCCGCCCAGACCCTGGATCGCGTAGTCGTAGCCGGCGCGCTCGCGATACGGCCCGGTCTGGCCGAAGCCGGTGATGGAGCAGAAGACCAGTCGCGGGTGATCGGCCCGCAGGCGACCGGCATCGAGCCCGTAGCGGGCGAGATCGCCGACCTTGAAATTCTCGACCAGGACGTCGGCGCGCACGGCCAGACGACGCACCAGGGCCTGCCCGGCGGGCCGGGCGATGTCGATGGTGATCGAGCGCTTGTTGCGGTTGGTCGCGAGGAAGTACGCTGCCTCGGCCGTCTCCTCGCCGTCACGGCTGCGCAGGTATGGCGGTCCCCAGGCGCGCGTATCGTCGCCGCGCGCCGGGCGTTCGACCTTGATGACCTCCGCGCCCAGGTCGGCCAGGATCTGCGTGCACCAGGGACCGGCGAGGACTCGCGACAGGTCGAGCACGCGAACTCCCGCCAGAGCCTGCGGGGCGGCGGTCGGATCGGGCAGGGCCGGCATGGTCGGCGATTGTGCGGCAGCAGCGTCGGATAATCGCCGACGATGTTGCGCCGCGCCTGGAGTCTGCTTGCGATCGCCGCCTGCGCGGGATGCACGCCGGCGCTCGACTGGCGCGAAGTGAGACCTGTGCAGAGCGACGCGACCGTGCTATTTCCCTGCAGGCCGGCGACCGATTCGCGGCGCGTACGGTTGGACGGTCAGTCTCCGGAGATGTTCATTGCCGTGTGTTCGGCATCGGGCAGCACGTTCGCCCTGAGCTATGCCGACGTCGGCGATCCGGCGGGTGTCGAGGCCGCGCTGCGAGCGCTGCGGGGGGCCGCCGTCGCCAACGTCGCCGGCTCGGCGCAGCTCGGGGACGAGCTACGGGTGCCCGGCGCGACGCCAGGGCCCGGCGCTGCCAGGGTGCACATCAGCGGCCGACTGCCCGACGGCAAGCCCGTCGCCATCGAAGCTGCCTTCTTCGCCCGCGGCACGCGGGTGTTCCAGGCGAGCGTGATCTCGCCCAATCGAATCGACGCGGAGGCGGTCGACACCTTCCTCGGTGGCCTGCGCGTTGGCTCGTGAGAAGCCGTGTCGGCGGCGCCACGCCGACCGGCGTTGTATGACCTTCATTTACCGATAATCGGCCACGATGCCCGGCCTGCTGATCATTGCCCACGCTCCGTTGGCCTCGTCGCTGCAGGCGGTGGCGATGCACGCCTACCCGGATTGCGCTCTGTCGGTGAGGGCCCTCGACGTGACGCCGTCGATGACTCCCGAGACGGCCGAGGCGCGGGCGCGTGAACTTCTCGACCAGGTCCGTACGCCGCAGGCGTTGATCCTTACCGACGTGTTCGGTGCCACCCCGTGCAACATCGCTCAGCGGCTGGCCGACGGCCGCGAGATTCGAGTGGTCGCCGGCGTCAACGTCCCCATGCTGTGGCGCACGCTGTGCTATGCGGACGAATCCGTCGAGGCGATGGCCGCGCGCGCGCTCGACGGCGCGGTGCAGGGTGTCGTCGAGGTGACTGGCTCGCGAGATTCGAACACGCGATCTCCGGACGATGATCAAGCAGCGCGTTGTCATCGCCAATAGGCTCGGTCTGCACGCCCGGGCATCGGCCAAGCTGACCAAGCTCGCTGCCGGCTTCAAGAGCGAGATCTTCATGAGCCGCAACTCGAGGCGCGTCAACGCCAAGAGCATCATGGGTGTGATGATGCTGGCGGCCGGGGTCGGCAGCGAGGTGGAGATCGAAGCGGCGGGCGAGGACGAACAGGCGGCGATGACGGCGTTGGTCGCGCTCGTGAACGACAAGTTCGGCGAAGGACAGTAGCTGCTCGACCGCGCTTCGGGCGGCCCTCGGGGCCGCGACGCGCTGCTAAAGTCCGAGCGCATGGGCATCCAGGTCTTCGGTCTACCGGTCTCCGGCGGCGTGGCCATCGGCCGGGCAGTGCTGGTGGCGTCGAGCCGTGTCGACGTGGCTCACTACTTCATCGATGCGGCCCAGGTTGAGGAGGAGATCGACCGGCTGCGTGGCGCGCGCGACGAGGTGGCTGCCGAACTGACGGCGCTGCAGCGCGAGTTGCCTGCCGACGCTCCGCACGAGTTGTCGGCCCTTCTCGACGTGCATCTCATGCTGCTGAAGGACGAGGCGCTGACGGGTGCGACCAAACAGTGGATTCGCGAGCGTCACTACAACGCCGAGTGGGCGCTTTCGGCGCAACTCGAGGTGCTGGCCCGCCAATTCGACGAGATGGAGGACGAATACCTGCGCGAGCGCAAGGCCGACCTCGCGCAGGTGGTCGAGCGTCTGCTGACCGCGCTGGCAGCGGACAGCGGAGGCGCCTCGGTTCGGGCGTCCGGCGTCGCGCCGCGCGACTTCGCGGGCGCCGACCCGCTCGTGCTCGTCGCGAACGACATCTCTCCGCCGGACATGCTGCGCTTCAAGCGCAGCGTCTTCACCGGCTTCGTGACCGAAGTCGGCGGCAAGACCTCCCACACTGCCATCGTCGCCCGCAGCATGGACATCCCGGCCGTGGTGGGTGCACGAGACGCGAGCCGCGTGATCCGTCAGGACGACTGGGTGGTGGTCGACGGCGATGCCGGCGTCGTGGTGGTGAACCCGCCGCCGATCGTGCTCGAGGAATACCGCTTCCGTCAGCGACAGAACGAGGTCGAACGGGCGCGGTTGTCGCGGTTGCGGCATACGCCGGCGATCACCCTCGACGGAGAGCGGGTCGAACTGCTCGCCAACATCGAATGGCCCGGCGACGCACCGGCGGCCCTGGAAGCTGGTGCCCTCGGCGTGGGCCTGCTGCGCAGCGAGTTCCTGTTCATGAACCGTGACGGCGACCTGCCGGGCGAGGACGAGCAATTCGAAGCCTATCGCGACGCCGTCACGGCCATGCGTGGTCTGCCGGTGACGATTCGCACCGTGGACGTCGGCGCCGACAAGCCGCTGGATCGGATGTCGACCAGCGAGTTGCGGCACGAGCACGCGCTCAACCCCGCACTGGGCTTGCGCGCCATCCGGTGGAGCCTTTCTGAGCCCAGTATGTTTCGCCAACAGCTTCGCGCCATCCTGCGCGCGAGCGCCTACGGCAAGGTGCGGTTGCTGGTGCCCATGGTCGCTCACCTCAGCGAGATCAGATTGCTGTTCGAGTCGCTGGCGCGGGCCAAGCAACAACTGGCCGCAGCCGCCAGGCCGTTCACTGATGTGCCGGTGGGCGCGATGATCGAGGTGCCGGCGGCGGCGCTGATCCTCCCTTCGGTCCTCAAGCGATTCGACTTCGTTTCCATCGGCACCAACGATCTGATTCAGTACACGCTCGCCATCGATCGCGCCGACGAGTCCGTCGCGCACCTCTACGATCCTTGGCACCCGGCTGTGCTCCACCTCATATGGCAGACGATCGACCAGTCCCGCCGGGCCGGTCGTCACGTCAGCGTGTGCGGCGAAATGGCCGGTGACCCGGCGTTCACGTCGCTGCTAGTGGCAATGGGACTCCGGAGCTTCTCCATGCACCCTTCTCAGATCGCCGCGATCAAGCAGCGCATCCTGCGGGTCGACGCGGGCCGTTTGGCCGCACAACTCGAATCGGTGCTGCGAAGCGAGGATCCGCAATCCGTCTGCATGGGTTGGGAACAGCAGGCCGCGGGATCACCGTCCAGGCGCACCACGGCGGCATAAGGACAGGCTTGTACGCAGTGGCCCGCACTGCTATAGTCCGCCCTTCGCCATCTTGACGACGTTGAGCCATCGACGTGAGACTGGTG
>JBLMVT010000021.1:0-5181 GCA_050256835.1 Betaproteobacteria bacterium
ATAGCCGCCGACGGCGTTGACCAGCACGTCCAGGCGGGCATGCCGGGCCAGCAGGTCGTCGACGAGCCGGCGCGTCGCCGCCTCGTCGGTAGCGTCGACGCGATGGCCTTCGAGGCGGCCGGCATGGTCCGCCGCCTGGCGCGCGAGCGCCTCGAACTCGGTCTCGTTGCGGTAGGTGACGGCGACGCGGGCGCCCGCGTCGAGGAAGGCCACGGCGAGCGCACGCCCGAGCGCGCCGGTGCCGCCGGCCACCAGCACCACGCTGTCGGCGAAGCGCGCGTCCGCGCTCGGCGCGCTCACGCCGGCGCCCGCTCCATCGCGCGTTCGGCCTGCAGGCTCTGCAGGTCGCGGCCGATCGTCGCCACGGCGAGCGTGCGTCCGCCGCGCCGGTAGCTGACGCGGCAGTCGCGCGCGGCCAGCGAGCCGTCGATGTCGATGGCCTCCCACGACGTCGCGTGGCCGACGTAGTTGATGGCGACGTCGTAGTGCTGGCTCCAGAAGAACGGCACGGCGTCGAAGCGCTGCCGCTGCCCGAGCAGGTTGAGCGCGGCGACCTGGCCCTGGCGCTCGGCGACGACCCAGTGCTCGACGCGGATGCGCTCTCCGCTCGCCGCATCCGGCCAGCGCGCGATGTCGCCGGCGGCGTAGACGCCCGGCGCGCTGGTCTGCAGATATTCGTCGACGAGCACGCCGCGGTCGACCGCCAGCCCGGCCTGCTCGGCCAGCGCCAGCGACGGCCGCACGCCGACGCCCATGACGACGAGGTCGGTGTCGGCGATGCGCGCGCCGTCGGCCAGCAGCGCAGCGGCGCCGTCCATGCGCGCCAGCGTCGTGCCGAGGTGGAAGGCGACGCCGTGCGACTCGTGCAGCGAACGCACGAAGCGGCCGACCTCGGCGCCGAGCACGCGCTCCATCGGCACCTGCTCGGGAGCCACAACGTGCACGTCGAGGCCGCGCGTGCGCAGCGACGCCGCCACCTCGAGGCCGATGAAGCTGGCACCGACGACGACGGCGCGCTTCGCCTCGGCGGCGCGCGCCGCGATGGCGCGGCTGTCGGCCCAGCTGCGCAGCGTGTGCACCTGCCCGGGCGCGGCGCCCGGCACGTCGAGCCGCACAGGGTCGGCGCCGGTAGCCAGCAGCAGCGCGCCGAACGGCAGTTCCTCGCCGGTGTCGATGCGCACGCGGCGGCGCGCGAGGTCGAGCGCGGCCACGCGCGTCGCCAGGCGCAGCTCGATGCGCTGCTCGGCGTAGAAGTCGCTCGCTCGCAGCGGGATCCAGTCGGGTTCGGCGTTGCCGGCGAGGAAGTCCTTCGACAGGTTCGGCCGGTCGCAGGGCGGGTCGGCGTCGGCGCTGAGCATCACGACCGATCTCGAATAGCCGGCGCGCCGCAGCATCTCGGCCGCCGCCAGCCCCGCGGCGCCGCCGCCGACGATGACCACCGACTCGGGCTCGCCCGCCGCCGCGGCGGGCGCCGCGGCGAGCAGCGGCTCGCGCACGAAGGCGCGCTCGCCCACTCGCTCGACGCGCCAGCAGGCGATCGGGTCGAGCGCCGGCGCGCGCAGCGCCTCGCCGGTGCGCAGGCTGAAGCAGGCATGGTGCAGCGGGCAGCGCACGGTGTCGCCGTCGACCAGTCCGGCATCGAGCGGCCCGCTGTAGTGTGTGCAGCGCGTGCCGGTGGCGTACAGCGCGTCGCCGCTGCGCACCAGCATCGCGTCGTCGGCGCCGACGCGGCCGACGATCACCGCGCCGTCGGCGAGCCGCGCGATGTCGACGCCGGCGGCGAGGTCGATTCGGGGGTCGGCGGCGTCGGCCATGGTGTCCTCGGGTGGGTCGTCGTGGGCACGCCGATGTACGCCGAGGGGCATGGCCCCATGGCGGCCGGTGCGAAGCGGGCGCGTCCTGCGGCAGGCGACAACAAACCCTAGGTGACGCCCTGCGCCTGCATCGCGTCGGCCACCTTCACGAAGCCCGCGATGTTGGCGCCGTCGACGTAGTCGACCGAGCCGTCTTGGCGCCGGCCGTGCTGCAGGCAGGCCTCGTGGATGCCGACCATGATGCCGCGCAGCCGGCCGTCGACCTCGTCGCGCGGCCAGGCCAGCCGCATCGCGTTCTGGCTCATCTCGAGCCCCGAGGTGGCGACGCCGCCGGCGTTGCTCGCCTTGCCGGGCGCGTACAGCACGCCGGCGGCCTCGAAGCGCCTGACGGCCTCCAGCGTGGTCGGCATGTTCGCGCCCTCGGCGATGCAGCGCACGCCGTGGCGGATCAGGATGGCCGCGTCGTCGGCGTCGAGCTCGTTCTGCGTCGCGCACGGCAGGGCGATGTCGACCGGCACGGCCCACGGCCGGATGCCGGGCTCGAAGCGCGCGCGCGCCCGCAGCGCGTAGTCGCTGACGCGGCCGTAGAGGTGGTTCTTCACCTCCATCAGCTCGGCGAGCTTGTCGGGGGTGAAGCCGTCCTCGTCGATCACCGTGCCGCTCGAGTCGGACACCGTGACGACCTTCGCGCCCATCGCCATCGCCTTCTCGACCGCGTACTGCGCCACGTTGCCCGAGCCCGAGACGCCGACGCGTTGGCCGTCGAAGCCGCGACCGGCGCGGGCGAGCATTTCCTGCGCGAAGTAGACGGTGCCGTAGCCGGTGGCCTCGGGACGGACCAGCGATCCCCCGAACGACAGGCCCTTGCCGGTGAACACGCAGTCGGCGCGGTTGCTGAGCTTCTTCATCATGCCGGCCATGAAGCCGACCTCGCGCGTGCCCACGCCGATGTCGCCGGCCGGCACGTCGGTGTCGCTGCCGACATGGCGGAACAGCTCGCTCACCAGCGCCTGGCAGAAGCGCATCACCTCGCCCGGGCTCCTGCCCTTCGGGTCGAAGTCGGAGCCGCCCTTGGCGCCGCCCATCGGCAGGGTCGTGAGCGCGTTCTTGAGCGTCTGCTCGAAGGCCAGGAACTTGAGGATCGACAGGTTGACCGACGGGTGGAAGCGCATGCCGCCCTTGTACGGGCCGATCGCCGAGCTGTGCTGGATGCGGTAGCCGCGGTTGACCTGCACCTCGCCGTGGTCGTCGACCCACGAGACGCGGAACATGACCACCCGCTCGGGCTCGACCAGTCGTTCCAGCAGCCCGTGTTCGGCGTACCTCGGGTGGGCGGCGATGAACGGCCACAGGCTTTCCATCACCTCGGTGACGGCCTGCAGGAATTCGGGCTGGCCCGGGTTGCGGCGGGCGACGTGCCCGAGGAAGTCGTGCACCGACTCGTACTTCTTCATTTGCGCGGATCGCCCGGCGGGCGGGAATCGAAAGGGAACCGACGATTGTGCCGCGTCGGCGCGAGCGGTCAGTCCAGCGCGATGCCTGTCGCTTGCATCGCCTGCACCAGCGCCCTGCGCGCGGCCGGCACGTCGGCCGGGCGGGTGCGGCGCAGGCGCGCAATCTCGCCGGCCGTGTAGGGCGTGGTGCCGGCAGGCACGGTGGCGGCGGACACCCACGGCAGCAGCCAGTTCATCAGCTCGGCAATGTCGGCGTCGCCGAGCGAGGTGTTCATCACGCCGGGCACCTGTACGATGAACTCGCGGCCGCCCGGCACGTGCAGGAAGCGGCCGAGGTTGTCGCGCATCGTCGGGATGCCCTTGGCCGGCGCGCCGGCGCCGTCCGCGCCGTGACAGCCCATGCATTGATGCAGGTAGTTGAGCTGCGCGTGCGACATCGCGTCGCCCGCGGTGGCGGAGCCCGCGCACGCCAGCGCGAACGCGAGCGCCGCGATCCATCGCATCGGAACCGTCATCGCGCCTGCCTCAGCCGGTCTTCTCGGCCACGCCGACGATCACCGACAGCGTGCAGTGGTAGATCGAGCTGTCGTTGGCCATGCACCAGTTGACGTCGTTGTGCACGCCCATGCGGTAGCCGGGGCGGTCGCCGTGATTGGTGTTGCAGAAGCAGCGGCCGCAGCTGGTGCGCCCGCAGCAGTCGGTGTAGCTGACGAAGTAGTCGCGCCCGTCGGCCGGGTTGTGGCAGGTGCCGATCCACGACACCTTCGACGCCGTGCTGCCCGGCGGGCAGGCGGTCGCGCTGCCGCCGCAGCACGAGCACAGGAAGCCGTCGACCGAGCAGTAGCGCCAGTAGTCGCAGTCGGCCTCGGTCGGCTGCTTCTTGCCGCCGGCGCCACCGTGGCCGGCCGCGCGCGCCTGCGAGCTGCGGTCGAACGGCAGCACCGGCAGCGCGAAGGCGCCGGCGACGACGAGCTTCCCCACTTTCACCAGCGCGCTGCGCCGCGAGGTGCGGCTGGCCAGTGCGCGCGCCCTGCGCTCGGTGAGCGCGTCGAGGGCATCGAACAGGCGCTTCATGCGGTCTCCTTCAGCGCGACGCGCGCGCCGTCGAGGTAGTCCTGCACCGACGCGACACCGAGGTCGCGCGCGGCGAACAGGCTGTCGAGCTGCTCGCGCGAGTTGACCAGCCCCTTGGCGCGCACGCGTCCGGCCTCGTCGACGAGCAGCGCGTAGGGCAGCTTGCTCACCTGATAGCGCATCCCCAGCTCGGCCGACAGCACGTAGGGGAAGTCCTCGATGCCGGCACGGCGGCGGAATGCCTCGTGCGCCGGCCGCTCGCCGTCGGAGGCGAGCACGATGTCGAGCCAGCGCGACTCGGCCGAGCGCACCGAGCGCAGGATCGGCAGCAGCTTCTTGCACACCGGGCAGGTCGGCGAGACGAAAAACACCAGCGTGCTGCGCGCACGCGCGCCGCCGATGTGCACGGTGCCGCCGCCGAGCGACTCGAGACCGAACTCGGGTGCCGGCTCGCCGACCTTCGGCCCGGCGTCGAGCATCAGCGCGCCCATCGGCGCGACGCGCTCGTAGAGGATGCCGATCTGGCGCGACAGCGCGATGACGACGACCAGCAGCGCGAGCACGGCGATCCACAGCAGCACGTTGGAGACGATCAGGGCCTCGTTCATGGGGCGTTCCTCAGTTCGAGCAGGCGGCCGTGCTGGCCGAGCAGCGTGTTGGCGACGAGGTACAGGCCGAGCAGGAACAGCGTCGCGAAGCCGACCGCGGCGAGGTCGAGCCAGACGGTGGCGCGCGCCGCAACCGGCCAGGCGGCGACCGCCGCGAGCCCGAGCAGCACGGCGTTGCGCGCGAGCAGGCCGCGGCCGATCGGCAGCGGCTGCGAGGCGCCGCCGCAGCCG
>JBLMVT010000022.1:0-8570 GCA_050256835.1 Betaproteobacteria bacterium
CCAGCTGTCGTCGTTCGCCGCGGAGGTGACGCGGGTGGCGCGCGAGGTCGGCACCGAGGGGCGGCTGGGCGGGCAGGCCGAGGTGAAGGGCGTGTCGGGTACCTGGAAGGACCTGACCGACAACGTCAACTTCATGGCCGGCAACCTGACCAGCCAGGTGCGCGGGATCGCCAAGGTCGTGACGGCGGTCGCCAACGGCGACCTCGAGCGCAAGCTGACCGTCGAGGCCAAGGGCGAGATCGCCGCGCTGGCCGACACGATCAACAGCATGACCGACACGCTGGCCACCTTCGCCGACCAGGTGACGACCGTGGCGCGCGAGGTCGGCGTCGAGGGCAAGCTCGGCGGCCAGGCCAAGGTGCCGGGTGCCTCGGGCACGTGGAAGGGCCTGACCGAGAACGTGAACCAGCTCGCCGCCAACCTGACGACGCAGGTGCGCGCGATCGCCGAGGTGGCCACCGCGGTGACGCAGGGCGACTTGACGCGCTCGATCACCGTCGAGGCGCAGGGCGAGGTCGCGGCCCTGAAGGACACGATCAACGAGATGATCCGCAACCTCAGGGACACGACGCAGAAGAACACCGAGCAGGACTGGCTGAAGACCAACCTGGCCAAGTTCAGCCGCATGCTGCAGGGCCAGCGCGACCTCATCACCGTCGGCCAGATGATCCTGTCCGAGCTGGCGCCGGTGGTCGGCGCGCAGCAGGCCGAGTTCTACGTGCTCAGCTCGACCTCGGGCCAGCCGCGTCTCAAGCTGTTCGCCAGCTATGCCTCGGGCGGCCAGGCCGCGCACGGCAAGGAGATCGAGCTCGGCCAGGGGCTGGTCGGCCAGTGCGCCGTCGAACGCGAGAAGATCCTGCTGACCAACGTGCCGAGCCAGGCGTTCCGCGTCGCCAGCGGGCTGGCCGAGGGCGCGGCGCTCGACGTGCTGGTGCTGCCGGTGCTGTTCGAGGGCGAGGTTCGAGGCGTGCTCGAGCTGGCGTCGCTGGAGCGCTTCAACCCCGCGCACCAGGCCTTCCTCGACCAGCTCACCGAGTCGATCGGCATCGTCATCAACACGATCGCCGCCAACATGCGGACCGAGGACCTGCTGACGCAGTCGCAGTCGCTGGCCGAGGAGCTGCAGAGCCGCCAGCAGGAGCTGACGCAGACCAACCAGGAGCTGCAGGAGAAGGCGCGCCTGCTCGAGCACCAGAACCAGGAGGTCGAGCGCAAGAACCGGGAGGTCGAGCAGGCGCGCCAGGCGCTGGAGGAGAAGGCCGAGCAGCTCGCGCTCACGTCGAAGTACAAGAGCGAGTTCCTGGCCAACATGTCGCACGAGCTGCGCACGCCGCTCAACTCGCTGCTGATCCTGTCGGACCAGCTGTGCCGCAATTCGGAGGGCAACCTGTCGTCGCGGCAGGTCGAGTTCGCGAAGACGATCCACGCCTCGGGCAACGACCTGCTGGCGCTGATCAACGACATCCTCGACCTGAGCAAGATCGAGTCGGGCACGGTACAGGTCGACGTGAGCGAACTGCGCCTGGACGACCTGCAGCGCTCGGTCGACCGCAGCTTCCGGCACGTCGCCGAGTCCAAGCACGTCGACTTCGTGATCAGCGCCGCGCCGTCGACCCCGCGCACCATCGTCACCGACGTGAAACGGCTGCAGCAGATCATCAAGAACCTGCTGTCCAACGCCTTCAAGTTCACGCACCAGGGCCAGGTCGAGCTGAGCATTTCCCCGGCCGAGGGCGGCTGGTCGCGCGACCACGAGGAGCTGAACCGCGCGCCGCAGGTGATCGCCTTCTCGGTGGCCGACAGCGGCATCGGCATCTCGCCGGACAAGCAGCAGATCATCTTCGAGGCATTCCAGCAGGCCGACGGCTCGACCTCGCGCAAATATGGCGGCACCGGCTTGGGGCTGGCGATCAGCCGCGAGCTGTCGAAGCTGCTCGGCGGCGAGATCCGGCTGGTCAGCAAGCCCGGCGTGGGCAGCACCTTCACGCTGTACCTGCCGCAGAGCTACAGCCCGGTGCGCAGCGCCCGGCACGGTCGCGTCGCCAACGCCGAGGTCGAGGCCCGGGTCGCACCCGAGCGTCCCGCGGAGACGCCGGCGCGCGAGGAGCCGCGCGTGCCGCGCCCGACGGAGCCGGCGGCGCTAGAGGAGCACGGCGGTGACGGCTCGGCGCTCTTCGAGAACGTCGCCGGAGACGACCGCGGCGACATCGCCGCGGGCGACCGTCTGCTGCTCATCGTCGAGAACGACCTCGGCTTCGCCAGGGTGCTGCTCGAGGCGGCGCGGCGCAACGGCTTCAAGGGGTTGGTCAGCACCAGCGGCGCGGGCGCGCTGGCGATGCTGCGCGAGTACCAGCCGTCGGTGGTCACGCTCGACATCTTCCTGCCCGACATGGAGGGCTGGCGCATCCTCGAGCGGCTGAAGGGCGACCTGGCGACGCGCCACATCCCGATCTGCGTCGTCTCGACCGACGACTCGCGCCAGCGCGCGCTCGACAGCGGCGCGATCGGCTTCCTGTCCAAACCGCTGCAGTCGGTCGACGTGGTCGACGAGGCGCTGGCGCACCTTTACCGGTTCGCGACGCGCGGCGCCAGGAAGCTGCTGCTGATGCTGGCCGACTCGGCCGTCAAGGACGAGGTGCTGGCCTGCCTGCACAACGAGACCGACATCGTCCACGCAGCCAGCGCGGAGGCGGCGCGCGCGGCGCTGGCCGAGGGCGGCGTCGACTGCCTGATCCTGGACGGCAGCGTCGAGGGCTTCGGCCCCGAGGACGTGATCGAGACGCTCGAGCGCCGGCCGCTGGCGCGCCAGCTGCCGATCGTGCTCTACAGCCAGGGCAACGCCGGCGTCGAGGCCGACTGGCGGCGCGGCCACAGCGCCTTCGCGCTGCGCGAGGTGCACTCGCTGGCGCGCCTGCTCGACGCCGCCGCGTTCTTCTTGCACCGCGGCACGGCGGCGATGTCCGAGACAGAACGCGCGTCCGTGCAGGCGCTTCACGAGGGCGCGCGCGTGCTCGAAGGCCGCAAGGTGCTGATCGTCGACGACGACATGCGAAACATCTTCGCGCTCGCCACCGTGCTCGACGAGGAGGGCATGGTGATCCTGTCTGCCGACAACGGCCGCGACGCGGTGCGGCTGGTCGAGAGCGACCCCTCGATCGACATCGTCCTGATGGACATCATGATGCCCGAGATGGACGGCATCGCGACGCTGAAGGCGATGCGCAAGCTGCCGCGCGGCAAGGAGCTCCCGATCATCGCGGTGACGGCCAAGGCGATGAAGGGCGACCGCGAGAAGTGCATCGAGGCTGGTGCCTGGGACTACCTCGCCAAGCCGGTCGACACGGCGACCATGATGGTGATGCTGAAGGGCTGGCTGTGCCGCTGACCGCGCCGGCGGCAGCCGAGACCGACCCCGCCGTCGCGGCGGCGGAGAAGTCGGACATTCTCATCGTCGACGACCTGCCCGAGAAGCTGCTCGTCTTCGGCACGGTGCTCGAGGACCTGGGGCAGAACCTGGTCTTCGTGCGCTCGGGCAGCGAGGCGCTGCGCGAGGTGCTGCAGCGCGAATTCGCGGTGATCCTGCTCGACGTTAACATGCCCGACATCGACGGCTTCGAGACGGCCGCGCTGATCCGCAGGTACAAGCGCTCGGCGCACACGCCGATCATCTTCATCACCTCGTACGCCGACGAGATGCAGACGGCCAAGGGTTATTCGCTCGGCGCCGTCGACTACATCCTTTCGCCGGTCGTGCCCGAGGTGCTGCGCAGCAAGGTCAAGGTGTTCGTCGAGCTGCACGCGATGCAGCGCCAGCTGCGCCGCCAGGGTGACGAGCGGGTTGCGCGCGTGGCCGCCGAGGCCGCCCGCCGCGCGGCCGAGGACAACGACCGGCGCTCGAACTTCCTGTCCAACGCCAGCCGCCAACTCAGCCATTCGCTCGACGTGAACGTCGGCGCTCAGGTGCTGCTCGACCTGCTGGTGCCGGCGCTGGGGTCGACGGCCGCGCTGTTCCTGCTCGACGAGCAGGGGGTCCCGGATGCCGGCCTGGCGCAGGGCGAGGCGACGGTGCGCGGCCTGCCGTGCTGCTGGGGCGCGTTGCCCGAGGCGGCGCGCCAGGCGATGGAGCGGGCGATGTCGCTGCAGCGCCAGGTGGCCCCGCCGCCTGCCGTGCTGCGCACGCTCGCCGCGCAGGCGTTCGGCCTGCCGCCGAGCGGCGAGCCGACCGCCGCGGTCGCCGTGCCGCTGCTGGTCGGCGATCGCGTGGTCGGCGTCTTCTTCGTCGCCACCGACAGCAGCGACGCCGCCGAGGCGACGCGCGACTGGGCGGCGCTCGACTCGCTGGCCGTTCGCGCGGCCAGCGCCTTCGAGAACGCGCGGCTGTACTGCAACCTGCAGGCCGAGATCGTCGAGCGGCGCGCCGCCGAGACCGAGTTGCACGAGGCGAGCCAGCGCAAGGACGAGTTCCTGGCCATGCTGTCGCACGAGCTGCGCAACCCGCTCGCACCGATCCGCAACGCGCTCGAGGTGATCCGCCGCATCGCGCCGCCCGACCCCAAGTTCGCCTGGGCTGGCGAGGTGATGGACCGGCAGGTGCGCCAGCTCACGCGGCTGGTCGAGGAACTGCTCGACGTGGCGCGCATCAGCCAGGGCAAGGTGGCGCTGCACAAGGAGCCGGTCGACCTGAACGCGGTCATCGGCCAGAGCGTCGAGACCGCGCAGCCCTTCATCGAGCAGCGGCGCCAGTCGCTGCAGGTGCGGCTGCCGGACACGCCGGTCTGGCTGCAGGGCGACTTCGCCCGGCTGTCGCAGGTCATCGCCAACCTGCTGCACAACGCGGCCAAGTACAGCGAGGAGGGCGGCACGATCGAGCTGTCGCTGGAGGTCGCGCAAGGCGAGGCGACGGTCACCGTGCGCGACGACGGCATCGGCATCGAAGCGGCGCTGCTGCCGCGCATCTTCGACCTGTTCCTGCAGGGGCAACGTTCGCTCGACCGCAGCCAGGGTGGGCTGGGCGTCGGCCTGACGCTGGCGCGCCGGCTGGTCGAACTGCACGGTGGCCGGCTCGAGGCGGCGAGCGAAGGCACCGGCAAGGGCGCGCAATTCCAGGTCGTCATCCCGTGCATGAGCGTGGTGCGCGACGACGCCGGCGCGCCGGGCGAGGCGGCGTCCACCGCCGTGTCGGGTTGCCGCATCCTCATCGTCGACGACAACCACGACGCCGCCGAGAGCATCGCGCGCTTTCTCGAACTGGAAGGCCACGAGGTGAAGACGGTCGGCGACGGCGCTCAGGCGCTGGCCTGTCTGCCGGTGTTCGCTCCCCAGGTGGCGGTGCTCGACATCGGACTGCCCGGGCTGTCGGGCTACGAGCTGGCACGGCGAATGCGGTCGGTGCCCGCGATGCGCGACGCGCTGCTCGTCGCGCTGACGGGCTACGGGCAGAAGGAAGACCAGTTGCGCGCCATCGAGGCCGGATTCGACCGCCATTTCGTCAAGCCGACCGACCCGCGGGCGATCGTCGAGCTGATCGCGCAGTGGCAGCGCACGGCCCTGCCCCCGCTGCACCGCGTCGAGGCTGCCTCTCGCCGCTGAAGATCGCCGAACGCGGCAAGCCGCCGCCCATCCCCCGATTCGCGGGGGTCTCTCCCCTGTTCCGCAGGATAGCGCTGCGAAGCGACACGCGCAGAATCCGCCTTGGTCGAAATGAGCAGTTACAGGTGCCAGGGGCGGTGACGCCCGACTGGCGGCCCGCACAAGGAGGGCGGCGTGCTCAGGGTCTTCGGACATCACGTTCCGCTGGCGGGTTGCATCGAGTTCCTCGCCGATCTGCTGCTGTGCATTGCCGCTGTGCTGCTGGCGTCGGTCTCGCTGAGCGGCAGTGCCGTGGCGGTTCACGGTCCCCTCACCCTGGCCGAGGCACTCGGCTACGCCGGCGGCTTCGCCGGCATCATGTCCCTCATGTATGCCTTCGTCGGCCTGTATCGGCCGATTCCGGTGCGCCTGCCGGTGCGCTGGCTGCGTACCGCGTTCGCGCTGGCGCTCGGCGGCTACCTGACCTACATGATGCTGCGGCTGGTAGCAGACCGCACCTACCTCGAGCAACTCGTGTGGGCGTCGGTCGTCTACGTGCTGGTGCTGGTCGTGCCGGGACGCACGGCGGTCCGCGCGCTGACCCGTGCCTCCACGCTGCGCCGCGTGCTGATCGTCGGTGCCGATGCCGAGGCACTGGCCGTCGCCGCGGACCTGCACGCGGCTGGCCGCGGCAAGTACCACCTGGTCGGCCTGTGTGCGACCACCGACGAGGACGAATCGCGCGACGCCGTCGCTGGCGCGCCGGTGTTCGTGCGCGGCACCTCGATCGAGGCCCTGGTGGCCGAGCACCGCGTCGACGAGATCGTCGTCGCGGCGCGCGAGCAGCGCGGCGGGAGCGTGCCGATGGATGAGCTGCTCGCCTGCCGCATCCGCGGCCTGCGCGTGTTCGATTCCGCCGCCTACTACGAGCGCACCCGCGCCGAAGTCCCGCTCGAAAGCCTGAAGGCCAGTTTCCTGATCTACGGCCAGGGCTTCGTCCAGGGTCCGGCGCGCCGGGCCGCGAAGCGCGCATTCGACATCGTCTGTTCGCTGCTGCTGCTGCTGGTCAGCGCGCCCGTAATGGCGGTCACCGCGCTGGCCATCAAGCTCGACAGCCGCGGGCCGGTGTTGTATCGCCAGGAGCGCGCCGGTCTGGGTGGCCGGCCGTTCGTGTGCCTGAAGTTCCGCAGCATGAAGGTCGACGCCGAGCCCGACGGCGTAGCGCGCTGGGCCGTCAAGGACGACCCACGCGCGACCCGGGTTGGCAGCTTCATCCGCAAGATGCGCATCGACGAGTTGCCGCAGCTGTTCAACGTGCTGCTCGGCGAGATGAGCCTGGTCGGCCCGCGCCCGGAACGGCCGAGCTTCGTCGCCGACCTGCAGCGCGAGATCCCCTTCTACGCGCTGCGCCACAGCGTCAAGCCCGGCGTGACCGGCTGGGCGCAGGTGCGCTATACCTACGGCGCATCGGTCGAGGACGCCCGCAAGAAACACCAGCTCGACCTCTACTACGTCAAGAACAACTCGCTGTTCCTCGACGTGCTGGTGTTGATCGAGACCGTCAGCGTCGTGCTGTTCCGCGAAGGGCAGTAGCGCTCAGGCCCGGTAGTAGTCGCGGTACCAGGCGACGAAGCGGCCGACCCCCTCGGCCACCGGCGTGCGCGGGCGAAACCCGGTCCAGGCCTCGAGCTCGGACACATCGGCGAAGGTGGCCGGTACGTCGCCGTCCTGCAGCGGCAGGAAGTTCTTGCGTGCCTCCCGTCCGAGCGCGCGTTCGATCGCCTCGATGAACGCCATCAGCTCGACCGGCTCGTGGTTGCCGATGTTGAACACGCGATAGGGAGCGGCAGCGCGCGCCGGGTCGGGACGGCTGGGGTCGAACCCCGGGTCGGGCGTCGCCGGCCGGTCGAGCACGCGCACCACGCCCTCGGCGATGTCGTCGATGTAGGTGAAGTCGCGCACCATCTTGCCGTGGTTGAAGACGTCGATGGCCCGGTCCTCGAGGATGGCGCGGGTGAACAGGAACAGCGCCATGTCGGGCCGTCCCCACGGTCCATAGACGGTGAAGAAGCGCAGCCCCGTGGTCGGCAGGCCGAACAGGTGGCTGTAGGTGTGCGCCATCAGCTCGTTCGCCTTCTTGGTCGCCGCGTACATGCTCACCGGGTGGTCGATGTTGTCGTGCTCCGAGAACGGCATCCTCGTGTTGCCGCCGTACACGCTGGAACTCGATGCGTAGGCCAGGTGCCGCACGCCCGCGTGGCGGCAACCCTCGAGCACGTTCATGAAGCCGACGACGTTGCTGTCGACGTAGGCGTGCGGGTTGACCAGCGAGTAGCGCACGCCGGCCTGTGCCGCGAGGTGGACCACGCGGTCGAAGCCCTCGTCGGCGAACAGCGTCGCCATGCCGTCGCGATCGGCGACGTCGAGCTTGACGAAACGGAAGTTCGCGTGTGGCGCCAAGCGGGCCAGCCGGTCGCGCTTGAGCCGCGGATCGTAGTAGTCGTTCAGGTCGTCGAGGCCGACGACCATGTCGCCGCGCGCCAGCAAGAGCTGCGACACGTGCATGCCGATGAACCCGGCCGCGCCGGTGACGAGGATCTTCATGGATCGCTGTGATGGACGACGCGCCGCCGGCGGCGCAGGCGCAGTCTAGTGCAGGTGGCGTGCCCGCCGCACGGCACAGCGCTTGCCCCGACGCAGGGCGTGAAGCCGGGCGATGTCTGGGCGCTGTTCAGGGAGACCGCGTCGTCGTGGAGCGAGGAGCATGCGCAGAGCATGGGCGCCGCGCTGGCCTACTACACGACGTTCTCGATCGCCCCGCTGCTGCTGATCGTGATCTCGATCGCCGGACTGCTGTTCGGCGTGGACGCGGCGCGCGGCCAGATCCTCGACCAGCTGCGCTCGCTGATCGGCGAGCAGGGCGCGCACGCCGTGCAGGCTCTGCTGCAAAGCGTCGACCGCCCGCGCGAGGGCGCGATCGCCACCGCCGTCGGCGTGGTCAC
>JBLMVT010000023.1:0-3997 GCA_050256835.1 Betaproteobacteria bacterium
ACATGCGGTCCTCGATGCCGATGAGGCGCGCCAGCTCGCGCCGGCGCTCGTGCACGTCGGGGTACTCGATCAGCATGGTCGCCTTCCAGTTGCCGCCGTCGGGCACCAGCGGCGCGTAGGCGTCGATCTCGCCCTGGATGCCGGCCGCGTCGAAGATCTTCTCGATGTGCAGCATCTCCTGGATCTGCCGGCGCACGGTGCGCTCGTCCTCGAACTGCACGCTCACGTGCTCGCCGAGCGCGACGGTGCGCAGCCGCCGGTGGGCGATCGCCTCGGCGCGGCTCGACGCGCGCACCCTCGCGTAGGCCTCCAGCGTCATCAGGCTGTCGGGAGTGATCGATGCGGTGCTCACTTGCTGCTCCCTGGTGTCAGATGCCGTAGGCGCGGCGCAGCAGGCTCAACGGATGAGCCAGGTCCTTCGGCGCGCTGCCCGCCTCGGCCATGCCCTGGGCGATGTGGTGCCCGGCCAGCGCGCAGTCGCTGGAGATGACGTCGGGGGTCTCGGCGGCCATCGCCTTGAACACCGGGCGGCCGATCTTCATCGCCACCGGGTGCGTGGCGCTCTTCACCCCGTAGGTGCCGGCGTGGCCCGAGCAGCGCTCGACGGTGGTCAGCGTCACATCGACCGTCTGGCCGACCAGCCGGAACATCTCCTCGGTCTTGCGGCCGATCTTCTGCACCCGGGCGTGGCACGGCACGTGGTAGCTCACCTTGCCGAGCGCGGCCTTGAAGTCGGTCTTCAGCAGGCCGTCCTTGTGGCGCGCGACCAGGTACTCGAAGGGGTCGAACATCGCCTCCTTCACCGCCTGCGTGTCGACGTCGTCGGGGAACATCAGCGGCAGTTCCTGCTTGAACATCAGCGTGCAGCTGGGCACCGCGGTGACGATGGCCCAGCCCTCGCGCGCGTATTTCGACAGCACCGCGATGTTGGCGGCGGCATGCTCGGCCACCGAGTCGAGGTCGCCCAGCTCGAACTTGGGCATGCCGCAGCAGCGCTCCTTGTTCACCACCTCGTAGGGGATGGCGTTGTGCTCGAGCACCGCGAGGAAGTCGTGGCCGATGCCGGGCTCGTTGTAGTTGACGTAGCAGGTCGCGAACACCGCCACCTTGCCCGGTGTGCGCTGGCCGTTGGTGACGACCGTCGCGACCCCGCGCCTGTCGGCGCTCCAGCGGAAGCGCCGCGTCGCCAGCGTCGGCATCCAGGCGTCGGGGTGCACGCCGAGGGCCTTGTCCATCAGCTTGCGCGCCAGCTTCGTGCGGTTCACCGCGTTGGCGACCTGCACGACGACCGGGATGCCGGCGAACTGGCCGTGCACGTCGGTCGAGGCGAGGAAGCGCTCGCCGGCCCCGACCCGCCCCTGCCTGAACTTGATCGCCTTGGCGCGCAGCATGGTGTGCGGGAAGTCGACGTTCCAAGGGTGCGGCGGCACGTACGGGCACTTGGTCATGTAGCACAGGTCGCACAGGTAGCACTGGTCGATGACCTTCCAGTAGTCCGCCTTCGCAACGCCGTCGACGTCGCCGGTCTTGCCCTCGTCGACCAGGTCGAACAGATTCGGAAAGCTCTGGCACAGGCTGACGCAGCGCCGGCAGCCGTGGCAGATCTCGAAGATGCGCTCCAGCTCCGCGAAGCACTTCGATTCGTCGTGGTACTCCGGGTTCTTCCAGTCGATCGGGTGGCGCGTCGGGGCTTCGAGGTTGCCTTCTCTGCTGGCCATGCGGGTCCTCTCGAGGGTCGTCGAAACGCGCAAGGGGCGCGAAGCCCCTTGCGATCGTGCAGTCGTCGCAGCGCGGCTCAGTCGACGAGCTGCTCCAGCGCCTTGGTGTAGCGGTTCGCATGCGAACGCTCGGCCTTGGCCAGGGTCTCGAACCAGTCGGCGATCTCGTCGAAGCCCTCCTGGCGCGCCTGCTTGGCCATGCCCGGGTACATGTCGGTGTACTCGTGCGTCTCGCCCGCCACGGCGGCCTTGAGGTTGTCGCGCGTCGGCCCGATCGGCAAGCCCGTGGCCGGGTCGCCGACCTGCTCGAGGAACTCGAGGTGGCCGTGCGCGTGGCCCGTCTCGCCTTCCGCCGTCGAGCGGAACAGCGCCGCGACGTCGTTCTGGCCCTCGATGTCGGCCTTGTTCGCGAAATAGAGGTAGCGGCGATTGGCCTGCGATTCGCCCGCGAAGGCGTCCTTCAGGTTCTGTTCAGTCTTCGATCCCTTCAAACCCATGTCGCTCTCCTTGCGTGGTGGTTGAACCGACGCGGCGCCCCGCCACGGCGCCGCACCTCAAGAAAGAAGGTAGCCGATCGGAGTCAGCCGATCCAATGCAATGACTCAATCGAGAAGATATATTATGACTATCAATTAACTAATCATGATAGCGATTCATCTCGAAGCCGGCAATCCCAGCAGGCCGAGCGCCAGCGCGTGCGTCCGGCCCGCCGGGTCGATCAGGTCGTCGAGCACGTCGAAGTGGTGACGGCCGGCGATCTCCTCGCTCACCGGCACCGCGGCCTTGCCCCAGGCGGCGCGGATCAGCGCGTTCTGGCGCCGGAACTCCTCGCTCTCCAGCGCGCCGACGACGGCGAGCAGCGGCACGCGCGGCGCCGGGAAGGCGGCCGGGCTGAGCCGCGGCACGTCGTCGCTCGCGAGCCGCAGGTCGACGTTGAGGAACGGCGTGCGCCGCAGCGGCTCGAGGTCGTAGACGCCCGAGATCGCCAGCGCGCCGCGCAGGAGGTCGGGCGGCAGGTCGGCGCCGACCCGCGTCCAGTCGCAGCACAGCAGCATCGCCGCCAGGTGGCCGCCAGCCGAATGCCCGACCACGACGATGCGCTGCGCATCGCCGTGGCAGCGTGCCGCATGGCGGAAGACCCAGGTGAGCGAGCGCGCCGTCTGCAGCGCGATGGTGGCGATCGTCGCCGCGGGGCAAAGCGCGTAGTTCGGCACCACCACCGACGCGCCAGCGCGCACGAACGGCGGCGCGATGAACGAATGGTCGCTCTTGTCGAACGCGCGCCACCAGCCGCCGTGGATGAAGACGAGGATCGGCGCACCCGGCGCGGCCGCCCGGAACACGTCGAGCGTCTCGGCCGAGGTGTCGCCATAGGCTAGGTCGAGCAGGCAGTCGGCCTGCTCGCGCGCGCGCGCCGAATCGAGCCGCCAGCGCTCGAAGAACCGCGCGTGGTCCGGGACCGCAGCCCGCGGGTTGTACTGGGCGTCGAGCCAGGCGGAATCTTCGGAGGGCAGCAGGGACATGCGCGTCGCGGCCGGTCGTGGCGAGCCCCGATTGTCGGCCGAGACATGCGCTAAAATTCCGCCAGTTGTGGGGGGGTAGCTCAGCTGGGAGAGCGTCGCGTTCGCAATGCGAAGGTCGGGAGTTCGATCCTCCTCCTCTCCACCACCACAACCTTCAAGGCCTTGATTCTCAAGGCCTTTTTCTTTTGTGCGGGCGCCGGTGCAGCGAAGTGATCCACCTTGGTGATCCAAAGGCTGCATCGTCGCATGAACTGCCAAGCACCTCATCTCGTTCGCTCGCGCCACGGCATCTGGTACGTGCGCATCGTCGTGCCCGAGCGCGTGCGCCGGCTGAATCCGAGCCTGCCGCGCGAATGGAGGCGCTCAACTCGGACGGCCTGTCGGCGACGTGCGATCGCCTTTTCGAGGAAATTGTGTCTAGCATTCGAAACCAGGTTCAACGACGCAGACCTGGTCATGAATAACAACGACGATTGGGACGCTCGGCCGCTCGTGCAGCCGATGCTGGTGGATCTTCAGGATCCGTCAGGGCGGCGCCTGCGCATCCAGACGCACGAGTGGGACCCGCCTTCGATGACCGAGCAGATCGAGCAGCTGGTGATGTCGCTGCGCGGCGCGCTCCTTGGCCCGCCGGTCATCGCAGCCGCAGCGCCAGCGGCGCCGGCGACGCAGCTCATCGCGCCGCTGCAATCCGCCCCCGCACAGGCATCCTCGCGCTGGCTCGGCGAGGCCATCGACGACTGGCTGCGCGAGGCG